>JBEKKD010000024.1:0-18124 GCA_050010895.1 Armatimonadota bacterium | reverse complement strand
CTGAAACCGCTGCGCCAGATGATCTCCGCGTGGTCGCAGGCCGGCATCGAGCTGCTGGCGATCGGCGACGAGCGCTATCCGCGATCGTTGCTCGACCTGAGAACGCCGCCGCCTCTCCTCTACCTGCGAGGCGACATCAGACCGGGGGATGCCGAGTCCGTGGCGGTCGTCGGCACGCGGCAGCCGAACGGGGAGGGGGAGGAGATCGCCGCGAAGCTGGCCCAGGAGTTCGCTCAGAGGGGATTTACCGACGTGAGCGGGCTGGCCCGCGGCATCGATACTGCGGGTCATCGCGGCGCCTTGGCCGCGCCCAGCGGCCGAACGATCGCGGTGCTGGGATCGGGCCTGCTTCGCATCTACCCGCCGGAGAACGTTGGGCTGGCGGATGCCGTGGCAAGCCGCGGCTGCGCGATGGCCGAGGTCCCGCCTGACGCCGAGGTGAACAGGAGATTCCTGCTGGCCCGCGACAGGATCCAGGCCGCGCTCTCCCGCGCTGTGATCGTCGTCCAGGCCCATCGCGAGTGCGGGAGCATCGTTACCGCGAGACACGCGGTCGCCTGCAGGCGGGTCCTGCTCGGGGTTCCGTGGAGGGATGGGCCGTTCGCCGAAGGGTGGGAGCGATTGCGGAAGATGGGCGCGCTGCCGATCACGGCCGATAGTGACCTCGACGAGATCTCCGACCGCATACTCACCGCGAGGCCGGTGCAGATACAGGCCTCGCTGCCCTAGCTCGCGAACCCGCCGTCGCTCCGGCGATGATCAGCGCCAGCGCCGCGAGTAGCGCGACAGCGCTGATTGCTCGCCCGACTATGAATGACCCCGGCTGGTAGTGGAACTCGACGCGGTGTTTCCCTTTCGGCAATGGCGTTCCCATCAGCACCGTGTCCACCGAGAGCAGCGATGATCGTTTGCCGTCGAGCTGCACCCGCCAGCCGGAATCGTGCCGCTCGTTCAGTATGAGCAGGCAATCGCTATCCGATGTCGCGTCGATGATGACGCGCTCGGGGCGCGGCTCGCGCACGGAGGCTTCGATGTGCGGTTTGCCAGGCGAGTTCAGCGCCATCATCTGCCCCTCGACCACAGCCGCGACGTCGAGCCGGCTGCCATCCGCCAGCGCCATCGTCTGCATGTGTGCGTCGTCGCCATCCTTCGCCGGCACGACCTCGGAGACGGCGAAGATGCGGGGGAAGGCGCCTGGGTTGCGGAACAGCGCGAGCTGCCCGATGGGCTGCGGCGTGAGGCCGGGCAGCGTCACCTGCGGCGGGAGAGCGAGGTACTTCAACCCCACCAGCGATACCAGCCGCAGATCGCCCACCTGCGCTCTGCCGTAGGCAGCGTCGAAAAACAGCTTCGCGCGCGCGTCTTCAAAAGCGGCGTAGCCGGTGGTTACGCGGATGCCATACGACTGCGGAACATCGGCCGGCAGAAGCGCGCGTATCCGCGCCCAGCCATCGGGGTCCCCGACCCACCCGGCGGGCATAGACCAGTTGGCCGCGACCAGCGTCGGCTGCACGATGATGGCGCGCCACCAACCGCGGTCGCGCTGCATCGCCTCCGCGGCGGGGCTGGGGGTGGCGAGGGCCGCGGCATCGGCCAGCGGCGCGAGCGTCCGGTCGAAACGCAGCAAGTCGGCGGCGATGAGCAGCACCACGATCGCTCCCAGCGCGAGCAGTCGGCGGCCCTGCGCCCCCCATCGCCAACCGGAGACCGTCTGCCAACCGATAGCCACGAGGAGCGCCGCAGCGAACGTGAACACGAGGAGGTAGCGCGCGGGCGCGCGGAAGCTGGCGAATCCCGGCAGGAAACGAATAACGTAGTAGAAGGGGTTCACGGTCCCCAGAGCCATCGCCAGCGCCGCGAGCGCCACCGCGCCGATGACCCAGCCGCGCCTGCGGGATCCGCCGAGGACGGCAAGCGCCAGCGGAACGATGCCGATGTAGAGCACGTACTCCCAGTAGTACGGTTCGCCCTCATAGGTGTTGAACGCCATCGATCCCTGCCAGTTCGGCGCGATCATCCCAAGCAGATGCTTTGGCAGAAGCGAGAACGACGTGACGTATGCCCATTCGCCGTTCTCCCCATGGGGCGCGGCCGCTGCGAGTTGGGCGGTCGGCAAGAGCTGTATAGCTGACAAGGCCGCTCCGAGCAAAAACGTGATGGCGGCGATGGTCAGCGCGCGCGCATTCTGACCGGTTTCGCGCGCGCGGTTCGCCTGCACCCATCGCCAGGCGATCCAGAACGCAACCACCAACGAGACGTGAAACAGCGTCTGTGGATGGCCACACAGGGCGAGCGCGGCCCACGATACGGCCGCGAGCACCGAACTCACGAGAGTCGATCCTCGCCACGCGCGCTCTACGAACAGGATGACCAGGGGGAACAGGCTGGCGGCACAGAGCAGGCTCACATGATGGCTGTGGGCAAAGAGATAGCCGCTGAAGGAGTAGGTGAGCGCTGCGAGCCAGGCGGCGAACGGCGGCGCGCCGAGCGCACGCGCCAGCAGGTACATCGAGACCGCGGCGACGATGAGGTGCGAGATCACCAGCCAGTTGACGGCACCGAAAGAGGGGAGGAGCCACGAGATGAGGAGTGAGACCGGGTAAAAGGCCGCTGCCTGGCCTTCGGCCGCGAGGGGGTAACCGCAGAAGATGTACGGCGACCACAGTGGAAGCCTGCCGGCTCTGAGGCTGTCGTGGAGGAACGCTTTCGCCGGCTCGAAAAAGAAGCAGATATCGCTGTGGATGAGCACCCCGCGCAGGATCGCGGCCCGCCAGAAGAACGCGAGATGGGCAAGCACGAGAGTCGCGATCGCAGCGGAGTCGCTGCGCCGCCTGGCCCGCGGCTGATCTTCCGGGCGCGCGGCCTGCGCTGCGGATTGCGGCTTACGTTCTGGCATCTCAGACGTATCTGCTCAGAGGTGTCACGTGTGCCGCTCTAGCCATGCGAGCAGGGCCTCAGCCTCCTGCTCGCTCCCTGCATAGGTGTTGTAGACGACCAGGTCCGGCCGCAGCTCGCGGTGGAAGTGCTTGATCTCATCCGCGCTCCCCCAGAGGACCACGGCTTTGCCGGCTCGCTGGATGCGCCTGTAGAGGTCCATCCATTCCGGCAGCGGCGCCGCTCCGGCCCCCGGAACCCACTGTATGATATCGAGCTTCGGGAGGGCGAGCACGTCGTCGAGGTGCACGAGCGCGCCCGGACCATCGTAGTGCATAACGCTGTGATCCAGGAACGACGTCTCCTCCTCGAGTGCCGGCAGCACCCAGCGACGGAATTGCTCCGGCGACAACATGCAGATCACATCGGACTGGACGATGGCATGCTTTCCGTCGCAGTACATACCCATTGCGACGGAGCCGCGCTCGTCCATCTTGCTCGCAGCGAATAGCCCATCGTAGACGGGCTGATAGGTCGCGCGCGCCTCGGCCATCGCCTTGTCGATCATCTCCGGACAGTCATGGAGATCGAGCATGAGCTGCTGCGGTCCGCGCAGTCCGGAGAGTGCATCCATGTTCGAGTGAAGGTCGATGACGCTGACCAGGAAGCGGCCTTCGCCAACGCGAGCATAGGTCTCGGCCACCTTCAGCATCTTCTGCCAGATCGCGTTCTTCGGGTCGAGTCGGAGTGGGGGAGCGTCGTGCCATGACTCGATCACGGGCACCGACCAACTGGTGGCGATGGCATCAGGTGCACGCTCCAGTTTTCCCCCAAGGAAAGCTGCGTACTGATCGGGCCCGAACGACGGGTCTCTCTCGGGGATGGCTTCGCCCAGCCAGAACCGCCCTTCGGCTGCCGCGCAGACCCCTTCCGCAACCCTGACGGGATCCTCGATCGCCTCGGCCATGTACGGCGGCCGTTCCGGCGGGTTCATCCCGAACCTCGGTCCCGTGATCAGACAGATCGGCCGGTCCAGCACCTCGCGGCTCCAGAACGCGCGCCAGCGCTCCTTGGTCTCGCGGAAATTGGGCTTCGTCGCCAACTCCATTGGGTCTCCCATCGCTGCAGGTCGGTGACTCAGATGCTCTCCACAGTCACGCCCGATTTCGTTCCACGAGACGGCGCCCGCGACCTGCCCAGAGCGCTGGAGGGGGATCAAAGCTGCTGCGTCATGGCCCCTTCCAGAGTCATGCCAATCCGCAGTTCTTACGGTTGCGCGAGTCTGCAATTACGTCCGATAATGTATCTTATGTTACTTTTATCTCTGGGAGAGAAAGCAGGGGGCTTGAGCATGGAGGGCGCGCCTGGTTGCGCCGGAGACGGCTTACCGCTTATCGGTGAGCGTCGAGAAAGCGGCTGGCGTGCGGCTGCTACTTCTTCCGCTCGACGGCTCGCGCCACGTAGAAGACCCGGTCGCTCATCGGCGTCGGCGGCGAGATCTGGTATGCGTCATAGCTGCGGATATCGGTGAACCCGGCGTGGTGCATGAACGAGCGCAGCTCCGCGTCGGTGTATGCGCGCTGACGGTGAACGACAGTGAACTCGCGATCGTCCGTGGGTATCTCGAAATGCATCTTGATGCTGCTGATGCGAGCCTTCGGGTCGTACTTGCTCACCCAGTCGTAGCGGACGGCCGCGCCCTCGATGCTCCGCTGCGTGAACAGCTCGGCCTCCAGCGCGTGCACGGTGTTGACGTCGAAGATCAGCAGACCGCCGGTCTCCAGTGCCTTCCAGATATTAGCAAACGCACGTTTGAGAGAGTCCGGATCTGTGATGTAGTTGAGGCTGTCGTAGAGACAGATGCCGTGGTCGAAGGTGGCGGACATGCGGAAGTCCGCCAGGTCGCTGCAGATGAACTCCGCCTTTAGTTGTCGCTCCTGCGCTTTGCGCCTGGCTTCGACGAGCATGGGCTCGGACAGATCGATACCCACGACGGTGCATCCGCGCGCGGCAAATTCCAGCGCGACTGATCCGGTGCCGGTAGCGAGATCGAGTAACGAGGTGCCGGGGCTGATCAGCCGCTGCGACAGCGCGGCGAGTTGAGACACGTAGTCGGCCCAGCGCGCATAGGGAACGGTGGCCATGAGGGCGTCGTAGTGCGGGGCGATGAGTGCGAAGGAGTCCGCGGGGGCGGTTCTGCTGGCCGGTCGCTTCATCGGCGTCCTCCCCTACTCCGGCGCCGGGACCGTTCGGCCCACTGCGGCCGCCACCTGGGCGGCGGCCCGCATCAGCTCGACGAACGTGTCCGGGCGCAGCGACTGCGGCCCGTCGGACAGCGCAGAGGATGGCTCGGGGTGGACTTCGATCATGATGCCGTCGGCGCCGGCCGCGATTGCGCTCAAGGCTATGGAGGTCACATATCGCCAGTCACCCGCCGCGTGGCTCGGATCGGCGACCACAGGAAGGTGGCTGAAGCGCTTGATCACGGGAATCGCGTTCACGTCCATGGTGTAGCGGGTCGCGTCCTCGAAGGTCGTGATGCCGCGCTCGCACAGCACGACGTTCAGGTTCCCCTCCAGCATGATGTACTCCGAAGCCATGAGCAAGTCGCGAATCCTGCAGCCGGGGTTGCGCTTCAGGATCACCGGCTTGCCGGTCATCCCCACGTCCTGCAACAGGCGGAAGTTCTGCATGTTCCGCGCGCCGATCTGGATGATGTCGGCATAGCGAACGATCGCCTCCAGGTCGCCGGGGTGCATGACCTCGGTCACAATCGGCAGGCCCGTCAGCCCGCGCGCCTCAGCGAGGATCTCCAGCCCCTCAACGCCGAGTCCCTGGAAGCTGTACGGCGACGTCCGCGGCTTGAAAGCGCCGCCTCTGAGCAGATTCGCACCGGCGCTCCTCACCGCGAAGGCCGTCTCGATCATCTGGTCCCGGCTTTCGACGCTGCACGGACCGGCGATGACGGCAAGCTGGGCGCCGCCGATCGTGACCGGCCCCACCGTGACGAGGGATGATTCCGGGTGGCTGCGGCGCGAGGCGAGCTTGTACGGCTCCGAAATCAGGGTCACGCGCTCGACACCGGGAAGAGCGGAGAAATGGTCGACCAACTCCGCCTTCTCGGCGTCCATCGCCCCGAGCAGAGCGATGACCTTCCGTTCGACCCCCGGGTTGATAAACGGGCGGAAGCCGGCCCTCTCGACCTGCGCGAGAACCGAGTCTACCTCGGCCTCCGATGCTCCGGCCTGCATGATGATAACCACGGACTTACCTCAAACGAGAGTCTGGAAGGTGGGCAGCGGATCTACGGACGTTCGCCCAATGAAGTACCATTGGGGGGACGTCATCAGAAAGGCTCGCCGTTCCTGCCGGCGCGGGCGAAGACATCTTCAGTCACGAAGATCGGGACTTCGGCCCGAAGCGCCAGCGCCACGGCATCGCCCGGTCTCGCCGGCACGGAGATAGCTCCCTGCTGCGCCGAGAGATACAGGGTTGAGTAGTACACGTCATTGCTCAGGCCGTCGATCACAGCGCGCTCGACCGACGCGGACAGCTTCTCCAGGATCCTGATGCCGAGGTCGTGAGTGAGCGGTCGGGGAGCGACCTGCTGCTGAAGCGCAAGGAGGATGGCCAGGCCCTCGCAGGACCCGATGGGAACGTGGAGTTCCCGCTCGCCCCCCCGCAGCACGAGCACGGGTGGCATCTCCTGCTCTTCGCCGACGCTTTCCTGCTGCTCGGATATGCCTACGACATCGACGCGAACTTCATCGCCGCCGGTTGCCACGCTGGGCCTCCGTCACGAGGCGGCGCCGGTTTACTTCGATTCCTTGCTCAACTCCCGCTGGACCCATTTCAGGAATTCGGCATTCGTCGAGGTCTTGCGGAGCCCGGTCAGAAGCAGCTCGGTCGCCTGGGTTATGTCGAGCGCATTCAGCACCCGACGCAGCTGATACACCCGCTGCAATTCCTCTTCTGAGAATAGCAGTTCCTGGTGCCGCGTACCAGACCTTTGTATGTCTATTGCCGGGAAAATGCCCCGGTCGGCCATCGAGCGGTCAAGCACCAGTTCCCAGTTGCCCGTCGCCTTGAACTCCTCGAAAATCATGTCGTCCATGCGGCTGCCGGTTTCGACCAGCGCGGTCGCCATCACCGTCAGGCTGCCGCCCTCCTCGATATTGCGGGCCGAGGCGAAAAAGCGCTTCGGTCTGTAGAGCGCGCTGGGGTCGAGACCACCGGACAGCGTTCGCCCACTGGGGGCGACGGTCAAGTTGGACGCCCGCGCAAGACGCGTCAGGGAATCGAGGAGCACCACCACGTCGCGTCCTGCTTCCACCAGTCGCTTCGCGTGCTCGAGCACGATCTCCTGCAACTTGAGGTGGTTCTCGGGAACTTCGTCGAAGGTGGACGCTGCGACGACGCCGTCAACGGAGCGTCGAATGTCGGTCACTTCCTCGGGGCGCTCATCGATCAGAAGGACGAGAAGGTAGACTTCGGGGTGGTTGCGGGTGATGCTGTTCGCGATCTGTTTGAGGAGGGTCGTCTTACCGGCCTTCGGAGGCGAGACGATCATGCCTCTCTGACCTTTGCCGATGGGAGCGACGATGTCGATGAATCGCCCCGATATGTGCTCCGGCGTTGTCTCCATGCGAAGCCGATCTGACGGATAGAGGGGCGTCAGATCGTCGAAGCTTCTGCGGTGGCGAATCGCCTCCGGAGGCAGGCCGTTGACCGCCTCCACCTTGAGCAGGCTGTAATACCGTTCGCCGCTCTTGGGCAGTCGCACCGCTCCGACGATGGTATCACCGGTCTTCAGGCCGAGACGCTTGATCTGGGACTGCGAGACATAGACGTCTTCCTGGCTGGGAAGGTAGTTCTTGACCCTGAGAAAGCCGTAGCCTTCCGAGAGAATCTCGAGGACGCCCTGCGTCCAGATGAGGCCGTTTTTCTCCGCCTGGCGGCGCATGATCTGGACCATCAGGTCCCGCTTGCGCAGCTTGTCAACCTCCGAGATCTCCAGCTCTTTGGCGATCCCTTGAAGGTCGTCCAGGGTTTTCTCTTCGAGTTCCTGTAGCTCAATCACTTCGGCTGCCCTCTCTGCGCCGCGCGCGCACATCTCGGCGTGACTGCCGCGCGGTTGTCTTCGGCGATGCCGGCATCGCGGTCCGGCCATGTGAGGTACACAACGGGGGTTATCGGTTGCATCGGAAATCCACGATCGGAGAACTCCGCGCGCACGACCGGCTTCCGTGAAACGACCCCACAACCCGCGCCAGGCGGCGCACGCAGAAAAGCAAGGAAATCAGTCCGAATGCAGCACTCAGATTATACCACAAAGCTCCAGCAGTGTACACTCAACGGGCGAGTTTTTTGACAAGGAAGCGGCTGTTGTCGCCGCTGGGGCGCTTTCGCGCTCAGACGACATCGCGGGAAAGAGCCGCCGCGCCTATTCGATCTCGTTCGGCGGCGTGCCGCGGCCGGCGTAGATGTCCGGTTTCAGGATGCCGATGAACGGGAGATTGCGGTATCGCTGGCCGAAGTCCAGTCCATATCCGACCACGAACGCGTCGGGGATCTGGAAGCCGAGGTAGTCGGCTTTGGCCTCGATGCGGCGCCTGCTCGGCTTATCGAGAAGCGCCGCTACTCGCACGCTTGCCGGCCGCCGGGCGCGGATCGTATCGAGCAGGTAATGCAGCGTCAGGCCGGTATCGATGATGTCCTCGACCACCAGCACGTGCCTGCTCTCGACATTGGTTTCGAGGTCCTTCATGATGCGGAACACGCCGCTCGATGACGTATCCTTCCCGTAGCTCGACCACGAGACGAAGTCCACCGTGCAGGCGAGGTCGAGGTATCGCATCAGGTCTGCAAGGAACACGAATGCGCCGTTCAGCACGCCCACCAGCACGGGGTCCTTATCGCGGTAGTCGCGCGCGATCTGCTCGGCCAGCTCTTTGACCTTGCTCTGCAGGTCGTTCTCGGTGATGAGGACCTCTCTGATGTCAGACATCATTGTCCGAGCCTCACTCCCATTCAATCGTCGCCGGTGGCTTCGAGCTGATATCGTAGACCACTCGGTTCACGCCCGGCACTTCGTTGGTCACCCGCGTGCTGATGCGGGAGAGCACCTCATACGGCAGGTCGGCGAAATCCGCGGTCATCGCATCTTCGCTGACGACGGCGCGCAGTATGATCGTGCTCGCGTAGGTGCGCTGATCGCCCATCACGCCGACGCTCTTCACCGGCGCCAGCACCGCGAATACCTGGAACAGCCTTCTGTACAGCCCGGCCTCGCGGATCTCCTCGATGATGATGGCATCGGCTTCGCGCAGCGTATGCAGCCCCGCGGGCGTCACTTCCCCCAACATCCGTATCGCCAGCCCGGGGCCGGGGAAGGGGTGCCGCCAGACGATGTCACCCGGTAGGCCAAGCTCCTCCCCTACCGCGCGCACCTCATCCTTGAACAGATATCGGACGGGTTCGACGAGTTGCAGCTTCAGAGTTTCGGGCAGTCCGCCGACGTTGTGATGTGTCTTGATGCGCGCTGCCTGTCGGGTGCCGCTCTCGATCACGTCGGGATAGAGCGTCCCCTGCGCCAGGAACTGCACATCACCGAGCGATCGCGCGCCCTCCTCCAGCACCGCCGCGTACTCCTCGCCGATGATGCGGCGTTTGTCCTCAGGGTCCGCCACGCCAGAGAGGCGCTTCAGGAACCGCTCCTGCACCTGGGCGTGGATCAGGTTGATCTTGAAATGGCTGCCGAACGTCTCGACGACCTGCTCGGCTTCGCCCTTGCGCAGAAACCCGTGATCCATGAAGATGCAGGTGAGCTGCTCGCCGACCGCGCGGTGAACGAGCGCGGCCGTCACCGCTGAATCCACTCCGCCGCTCAGCGCGCACGCCACCTTGCCGCCGTTCACCTGCTCGCGTATCGTGCGAACGGCCTCGGTCACGACCGATTCGGTCGTCCACAGCTCCCGGCAGCCGCATTGCTGGTAGAGGAAGCTGCGGAAGACTTCGATTCCCCAGGGAGTGTGCACTACCTCGGGATGGAACTGCACGCCGAACAGCTTCCGGCTGCGGTCCGACATCGCCGCGCACACACTCGCCGTTCGCGCTGTCGGCACGAAGCCGGTCGGCACGCGCTCGACGCGGTCGCCGTGGCTCATCCAGGCGATCAAGCGAGGGTTCAGGCCCTGGAAGAGATCGCCGTCGTCGAGAACCGTCAGCTCGGTCTTGCCGTATTCGCGGTGCTGTCCGCCGCGCACCTCTCCGCCGAGCACCTTCGCCATCAGTTGCATGCCGTAGCAGATGCCCAGGATGGGGATTCCGGCATCGAACAGAGCGGGGTCGCAGAGCGGCGCGCCCTCTTCGTACACGCTGCTGGGCCCGCCGGAGAAGACGATGCCTTTGGGCTTGCGCGCCAGAATCTCAGCCGTGGGCGTGTCGCTGGGCAGAATCTCGCAGTAGACGTGGCACTCTCGGATCCGGCGCGCGATCAACTGATTGTACTGGGCGCCGAAATCCAGCACGATCACAAGTTCTTCAGGCTTTCCCGCTATCGGACCGGCCATCTGCCACGTGCCTCACTCGTCACTTCGGTGCTTCGTCGCCGGAGCCCCTTTCCTACCGCGTCCCACCGACTCCCTGCGCTCGCTGCTGGGACTTGCCCTCGAACGGCAGCGCGGGCGCGACCACCATCTCCGCCTTCTGCATCTCGCGCAGCGTTCGCGCGCCGCAGGTCGCCATCGAGAGCCGGAGCGCGCCGAACAGGTTCAGCGTGCCGTCATCGCGCTTCGCCGGGCCCAGAAGGATCTGCTTCATCGGGCCCGCGATGCCGACCTGGATGCGAGTGCCCCGCGGCAGACCGATGTCCGAGGTCGCCATTCCCCAATGATAGCCCCTGCCCGGCGCCTCTTCCGCAGCCGCCAAAGGCGATCCAATCATCACCGCGTCGGCTCCGGCAGCGATCGCTTTGGCGATGTCTCCGCCGACCCGCATGCCCCCGTCGAGCACGATCGGCACGCGCTTGCCGCTCTCTCGCTCGTAGTCATCTCGCGCCGCGGCGCAGTCCACGGCGGCCGTCACCTGCGGCATCCCGATGCCGAGCACCCGCCGAGTGGTGCATGCCGCGCCCGGCCCTACGCCCACCAGTACCGCGTCAGCACCCGCTCGCATGAGTTCGATCGCCGCGTCATAGCTCACGCAGTTGCCAACAAACACCGGCGCCTCCACGAGATCGCGGAGGCGCTTGAAATTCGGGGATTCGTATCGTGACGAAATATGTCGGGCGGTGGTGACGGTGGACTGGACGACGAATGCGTCAATCATGCCCTTGCCAATGACCTCTGCGGCATGGGCGGCGAACGCGGGCGTCGGCGACACTGCCGCCTTCGCGCCAAGCGCTCGCAGTTCGGCGACCCGCCGCACGATCAGCTCATCCCTGATCCCCTCGCGGTATGCCTCCTGGATAACAGCGATCGCGTCTTCGGTCTTCGCGGAGACTATCCGTTCGTAGATGGGGGATGGGTCTTCGTAGCGGCACTGAAGGCCCTGCAGATGCAGGACGCCGAGCCCGCCGAGCTTGCTCAGAGTGGCGGCCGATCGGGGGTCAACCACCGCGTCCATCGCTGACGCCAGCACCGGCAGGTCGAGATGTACAGACCCCAGATCGCAGCTCAGGTCAACGTCCTCGGGGTCCAGCGTGAGCGCCTCTGGCACGAGGGCGACATCGTCAAATCCATACGTCCGGCGGCTCTTCCGTCCGCGACCGATCTCGATCTCCACGCGCTGTCCTCCCAGATCCAGCAGCCGTCCAGCACGGCGGAGCAGATGAGCGCGAGCCTTGATCCGTACAATCGCGATCTCGCAACGGAAGAACGCCTCGCGCTGCACGCGTCCGGCGTGCCTGCGCCACCGCCCACCAACCAGCGCACGAGGTTCCTCTAGCGCTTCTAAACGAAAACGGCCCGCCTCGGGCCGCTTCAGCAAGAGAATTGAGGTATTGTATCAATGACGGGAGGCGTTGTCAAACAAAGCGCGTCCGCGAAACGCGATGGCCCCTCACTCCGCGCCTCCCACAAGCAAGCCGACGGGTATATAATACCTGCCGATGACTTACCCCGGCTTCACGCGAGAACCCGATAACCCCTGCGATGACTGCCACGAGTGCGGTCTGCGATGCACGTCGGGCATCCGGATGCAGCGGGGCGAGTTCGACCGGATCGTGGAGCTTCTCCGCTCTTCCGATCCGTCACAGGTGGATCGCGTCCTGAACCAGGAGAAGATGATCTTCTGGTTCGAGGACGTCACTGCCGAGGCATGCCTGTTCTACGATGTCACGCGGCGCGGGTGCCTGATCTACCCGGCGCGCCCTCTCGTCTGCCGGCTCTTCGGGCGCGTCGAATGGCTCCCCTGCCCGATGGAGCGGCCGCTGCGGCTGATCCAGGGCTGGAAGGAGCTGCTCGACACCTACGCCAAAGAGCGGAGGGCGACGTTCGCGGAGTGGTGCACGGGCGTGGGGATATTTGACTTCCGACAGCTCACAAGGGCGGGCGGCTAGCAGGTGACGTCGGCGGCGGGAGTTCGCCTGTGAACTCCTTCCCGCAGACCGGGCACTTGCCGTGTGGTACCGTCCACCAGCCATTGGTCCACACCCCGCAGTCGAACTCGACGCCCTGGTTCGCCAGATCGACCGGGCACTTTCCGTAGATCGCGTGGAATCCCTCAAACGTCTGGCAACCGTCACTGGTCCGGCCGCAGTTCGGACACTGAAATTTCGGCGACATCAGCATCCCGTGGGAGAACTTGTAGCCGACGAACTTGACTGGTGTGCGGCAGTGGATGCACATCGCGCCATCGAGCTTGGTGAAGTTGAGGCGCATGAACTGCAACCCCTGCCTCATGCCCTCCAATTCGTCCCGGTAGTCCGTCGGCAACTGCACCAGCTTTGGCAGCGGGAGGCCGATGGACTCCATCCCTTCGTGAAGCCGAGGCACTACCTGGATCATGTTGCGGCCCAGCAGTGACTGCTGGGCGGCGGAGCCCGCTCCGGGAAGCAGACCCGAGGCGAGCACGAGGACACCGGACAGGATCGCCCCGAGCACGCCGCCGAACACCGCACCGCCGATGCGGCTGATGTGCTTGGACGGCTCGAAGCGATGCGCCAGCGCCGCGCAGCCCCAGCCGGCGGAGAGGGCGATGATAACGGTGACCACCAGGTAGCCGATCGGCCCGGAAACATTCGGGGGGAAGTGCAGCAGCCACGCGATGGGCGCGGCCGCGAGAGGATAGACGACAGAGCCGATGCCCAGAGCGAGGGCGATGGAGATGATATCCCCTGCCGAAGAGATCAGTCCCCGGCGCGACCCGGAAACCGCGAATACTGCAACAATGACTATGATGAAGAGATCAACTTGGTTCATGGAGCAGCTCGCGGTCGCCCCGTCACCGCCGGATCCGGCATGTCATCGGGGTCACACGGATGGACATGATGGTCTCGGCGCGAAGCCGCCCGCCGCTCTTTCGCATGCAGTTCAGGGTCTGCTCCGGGCCGTGGCCGATGGGAATGACCAGCCGGCCGCCGTCTCGCAACTGCGCTATCAGCGGTTCGGGCGCTACCTCCGCCGCGCAGTTGACGACGATGCCGTCAAACGGGCCGTTCTGCTGCCAGCCCTGGCAGGCAGCGCCGCTGCGGAAGCGCACTCTGGAATAGTGAAGAGACCGCAGTCGCGCCTGCGCGGCATGGACGAGATCGGTGTGAACATCAACCGAGTATACATTCGGCGTGATCTCGGCGAGCACGGCGCTGAGGTAACCGGAGCCGGTGCCGACCTCCAGGATCTTCGAACCGGGGCGCGGGTCCAGCACCTGGGCCATGAGGGCGGTCACGTACGGGCTGCACATGACCTGGCCCCGGCCGATCGGCAGTTCCGCGTCCGAATAGGCTCTGGACCGTACCGTATCGCTCACGAACGAATGCCGGGGCACGCGCCCCATCGCCTGTAGCACTCGCTCATTGGTGATCTTCTGCTTCCTGAGCCGGGCCACCATGTCGGCGCGCTCGGACCTGTAATCCGGCGCTCTCGCATAGGCCGAGCTGACGAGCGTGAACGCCGCGACCGCGACGAGAACGGCGCGCCTGATATGCCCAGACCGCCTGGCAGGAATGGAAGGCAGCAGCGGATTGACCCTTGCTCGCAAAGTCAGCGTCAATTCCCGTTACCCGGATAGGTCCGCCCACTAAACCTTCTCACCAGCACGGCGATTTCCTGCTTCCCGGACCCGGCGGAATGGCGCTGCTCAGCGAATGATCGCATGGCTGCTAGGCAACCAACAGCGGTAACAATGGGGGATTCCGTGACAAGGGAGCACCGGACGGCGGCGAACCGGTCCAGTATCGCCAGCAGGGGTATGGAGGAGAGACTTCGATGACGCGGTTCATGATTGTCGGTGGGGGCAGCGCAGGCACGCGGGCGGCCGAGACCATCCGGGGCATTCGCGACGACGACGCCATCACTATTATCTCGGAGGAAGAGCGGCCGTTCTACATGCGCCCGCTCCTTGCCGACTTCGTGGCTGGCCGCCTCAGCGACCGCGACCTCTGGACGGGCTTTGAGACCACGGCGGCATCGAAGAACATCACCATTCTGTCCGGGCGCGCAGTCACAGGGCTGGACTACAGGCATGATCGACGGGTGGTTCTCGATAACGGTGAGAATCTGCCATACGACGTGCTGCTGATCGCGTCCGGGCTCAAGCCCGAGCTGCCCCGGATTCCCGGCGCGGATCTCGAGGGCGTGACTACCTTCTATACCTATGCTGACGCAGTGAAAGTGAAGGCATGGGCGGAGGCCGCGAAAGTCGCGGTCGTGATAGGTCGGGGCCTTCCGGCGCTCGAGCTCACCCGCGCGCTGCGCAAGCGCGATCTCGAGGTGACGTTGCTGGTGCCGGATGACAAGCCCTGGTTCCTCCCGTTGTTCGACACGAGAGAAGAAGAGATCGAGAGGGTCCTCCTGCAGCACGAAGTGAACGTCGCGACGCTCGATGCGCCTGTTGCGATCGAAGGCGCCGGCGGCGCGGCGAAGGTCGTCAAGACCCGGGAAGGCAGAGAGCTGCCGGCGGACATCGTCGGCATCGCTTCCGACCAGAGGGCTTCCGCGAGCTTCCTCAAGGGAACTGATATCCCCGTCGAGGCAGGCGTCAGGGTCGACACGCATCTACGGACGGCCGACGAACGAATCTTCGCTGCGGGCGACGTCGCTCAGATCCAGCTTCAGTCTCACCATCGGGCCCTCGGCTATGGCTGGGTTCGCGCCGGGTCCCAGGGGGAGGCCGCCGCCCGCAACATGTGCGGCGAGCCGGTGACCGTCGCACCTGGTGACGAGTTCGTCGCCGAGTCCCTCTATGGTACGAGTCTGACCGCGCGCTGGCGCTAGCGCGATCGGTCGAAATCAGGTATACTTTCCGTGATGTACGGGCAGGAGGTTACCTCCTGCCCGACGTGTGTCAGACGCACCGCTTCGCGCGCGTACGCACAGATGCTGGGGCCGATTCCAGAGCGCGCGTCCGAGTCTGGGGAAGTCGACGGGCGCCATAGCTATGGCGTGTGCTGCCCGCCCCATACTGTGAGGAGCTCCGGGGTCCATGAATAGATTCGAGATAACGTCCAAGCGTCTCCTCGCGCCCACTGTGACCCTTCTGGAGGTCACGGCGCCGCGTATCGCACGCAGAGCCAGAGCCGGCCAGTTCATCATCCTGCGCGTTGACGACCGGGGAGAGCGGCTGCCGCTTACGGTTGCCGACAGGAACCCCGAGAAGGGCACCATCACCCTCGTCTTTCAGGCAGTCGGCTTCACCACCCGCCAGCTCGCCGAGAAGAACGTCGGCGACACCATCCCGGACCTCTTGGGTCCCCTGGGCAAGCCCACCGAAGTGAGGAACTACGGCCGCGTGATCTGCGCCGCCGGCGGCGTGGGAATCGCCTTCATGTATCCTGAGATCAAGGCCTTCGCAGAAGCCGGCAACGAGTTGACCTCCGTCCTGGCTGCACGCGGCAAGGATCTGTTGTTCTTCGTGGACGAGATCAAAGCGCTGAGCAAGGAGTTCTACATCGCCACGGATGATGGCTCCCTCGGTCATCATGGGCTGATAACGGATGTGCTGCGCACGCTGCTGGAGAGCGGCACGCGTTATGACCATTGCATCGCCATCGGGCCCCTGCCAATGATGCGGGCCACCACCGCCCTGACGAAGGAGTTCAATCTCCCGACGCTGGTCAGTCTCGACCCGATCATGGTGGATGGCACCGGCATGTGTGGTGGCTGCCGAGTGACCGTCGGTGGCGAGACCAAGTTCGCCTGTGTTGACGGTCCGGAGTTTGACGGGCACCTCGTGGACTTCGACGAACTTGCCAAGCGCAAGCGCACGTTTTTTGAGGAAGAGCAGTGCCTGCTCGACCCGCAGCTCGAGCAGCTGAAGCACGCGAAGCCGTAGCGGCATCGGGCAGGGGCTTTCCCCTGCCAGTGAGACCAGTCGGGCAGGAGTGCGTCTCCTGCCCCTGAGGAAGACATGACCGAAGAGACCACTCACAAGAAACCTGCCAGAGCGCCGCGCAACCCGCTCCCCCGGCGCGAGCCGGAGGTCCGAGTCCGTGACTTCCAGGAAGTCGCGCTCGGGTTCGCGCTCGACGCCGCGCTTGCAGAGGCGAAGCGCTGCCTGAGGTGCAAGCGCCCGAGTTGCGTGCCCGGCTGCCCAGTCGAGATCAACATCCCCGAGTTCGTATCCGCTCTCGCCGACGAGGAGTTCGAGGACGCGGTGCGAGCGCTCAAGGAGAAGAACGCTCTCCCCGCGATCTGCGGCCGCGTCTGCCCGCAGGAGACCCAATGTGAGGCCGCCTGCGTCCTCGGCAAGCGGGGCGAGCCCGTCGCCATCGGCGCGCTGGAACGTTTCGTCGCAGATTGGGAGATCGGGAATCTGCCTCTTCCGGAAGCACGCGTGCCGGACGCGGATGCGCCCAAGGTTGCGGTCATCGGATCGGGCCCCGGCGGGCTCACCGCCGCTGCTGATCTCGCTCGCTACGGGTACCGCGTTACGCTCTTCGAATCGCTTCATGCTCCCGGCGGTGTGCTGCGCTATGGCATTCCTGAGTTCCGTCTTCCCGGCGACATTCTCGACCGGGAAGTCGAGTGCGTCCGGAGCCTCGGAGTTGAGATCGAGACGAACACGCTCGTCGGCAGCACCCTCACGCTGGCCGAGTTGATGAACGATGAAGGGTATCAGGCGGTGTTCATCGCGGCCGGAGCAGGCCTTCCCTACTTCCTGCACATCCCGGGCGAGAACCTCGGTGGGGTCTACTCGGCCAACGAATTCCTGACCCGCATCAACCTGATGAAGGCCTACAAGTTCCCGGAGTATCGCACCCCCATCCGCGTCGGCAAGAGGGCGCTCGTCATCGGGGGCGGGAACGTCGCCATGGACTCGGCCCGCAGCGCGCTGCGCCTCGGCGCCGAATCCACACTCGTCTACCGGCGCACCCGCGCGGAGCTGCCGGCCCGCGCCGAAGAGGTCGAGAACGCGCTCGAGGAAGGCGTCAAGCTGATGGAGCTCACCATTCCGCTGCGGATGGTGGGCGATGAGAAGGGCCACGTGACCGGCCTCGAATGCCAGCGCTCCGAGCTGGGCGAGCCCGACGAAAGCGGCCGCCGCCGACCGGTTCCGGTGCCGGACAGCGAGTTCATCATCCCGGCCGACACCATCGTCGTGGCCGTCAGCCAGGCGCCGAACCCGCTCCTGGCACGGAGCGAACCGCGCCTTCAGACGAACAAGTGGGGCAAGCTGATCGTGGACGCGGAGACCGGGGAAACCACGATTCCTGGCGTGTTCGCCGGCGGCGACATCTCCAACGACGCCGGCACGGTGATCGCAGCGATGGGAGACGCCAAACGCGCCGCGCGGGCGATGCACGCGTATCTGCAGGCGAAGCTTTCGGGAACGCAGCATAGTTGCTGTCGGTAATGGCGAGTAGCAGGATTACCATAGCTGCTGCGGAGCAGGAAACGGCGATGCGATTCCCAGTAGTCATCTATCAGGAGGAAGTGGGAGGATTCAGCGTCGTCTGTCCGTCCCTGCCGGGATGTCACAGCCAAGGCGAGTCCCTCGAAGAGGCACTCGCCAATATTCGTGAGGCTATTGAGCTTTGGCTGGAAGTGATGAAGGAAGACGGTCTGACGCAAGAGGAGCCTGTCTTCAGCTA
>JBEKKD010000023.1:0-18258 GCA_050010895.1 Armatimonadota bacterium | reverse complement strand
TTCAGATGGAAGTACGGGCCCTTCTCGAAGGAGTTGAAGGACGACTACAGTCTGCTGTCGGACCCTCAGTTTCGATACCTGGAGGGAGGGGACCAGTTTGATCTGTCGCCTAAGGGTTCGGCTCTTGCAGACGCCTTCTGGTTTGATGTCCTCAGAATGGAGGAGAACGAAAGCATCCGCAAGTTGCTAGAGACCGTTGCTGACCACTGCGGAAGCAAGAACGGATGGGTACTTCAGAAAGAGGCAAACAAACTCAGGGTGCGCTCGGCACCCAGTCGCGATAGTGCGGCTGACAAGGAGATAGAAGAAACCGTTGAGAACACGCCACAGACATACGAGTTCCGTGTGTTACCCAAGGAACCACGGCATATCCTCGTCATTCCAGAAGAGTGGGAAGAGACGCTCGCCATGGAGCTTCAGATACACAGTGAAGCACGGGAGAGCCTGAAGCGCGCGCAAGCGGATATCGCCGCTGGACGCGTAAGTGAGGGACTCGGACTGCCAGAGGATGCCGAGCAGTGACATGCAGTTTTCTGCGAAGCACACAGACGAGTGGTACAGGGCCGTGAGAGCCAAGGCGCTCAGGCGGAAGCGTCGAGAGATCAAGGAGCGCTGTAGCGACATCCTGAATGATCCTTGTAATGCCCACAACGCACATCCATATCGGGATGAGTACGAAGGGTACTGGGGTGCTCAATTGGACGCCATGACCCGCATCATGTACACCATTGACGAGAACGAGGGCATCGTCACGTTCTGCACCATCGTCAAGATCCACTAGCAGGCGGATGAGCCCGCGAATCAATGGCGAGCCCTGTCATCCAGATTGGGACACTACCCATCCCTTTGCCTCCTTGACCGGTCGCCGTTCCGGCGACGTAGCCGCCGCATCCGCGTTCATCTGCGGTTGCCTTGCCGTTCCCTCCGCACCAATACCCCCCGCGCGGAAGGACCGCGTTCCGTGCAACCGAAGTACCCGCGACGATGCCCGACATAGGCCGCATGCTCTTCGACCTGTTCATTCTCTTCGCTGCCGCCCGCATCGGCGGAGCGGTCTTCGTGTTGCTGCGCCAGCCCGCCGTTGTGGGTGAGATACTCGCCGGCATCCTCATCGGTCCCCACATCCTTGGTATGGTCGGCGATTCCCCAATGCACGAGGTCTTTGCCGAGCTGGGCGTCGTTTTCCTCCTCTTTATCGTCGGGCTCGAAACCCAGCCGCGCTCGCTCCTGCAGGTCGGTCGCCAGGCCGCCTCTGTAGGCGCCGCGGGTGTCATCGTGCCCTTCCTCGGCGGGCTCCTGCTCATGCGCGGCCTGGGCCGGCCCCTCCTCGAATCGCTCTTTGTCGGCACCGCACTGACCGCTACAAGCGTCGGCATCACTGCCCGCGTGATGGCTGATCTTGGCGTGCTTCACACCCGCGTCGCCCGGGTGATTCTTGGAGCCGCGGTCTTCGACGATATCCTGGGAATGCTCGTGTTGGCCGTGGTGTCCGGGCTTGCCGCCGGAACGCTGTCCATGGGCCAGATCTCGCTCCTTACCGGCGAGTCCATCGCTTTCTGTCTGCTCGCGTTCTATCTCGGCCGTCACGCCGTCCGCCGGCTGAGTCCGCCGCTATCGGCGTTCGCAGAGGCGAGCGGCCGGGACGCCGTGTTCGCCGTCGCCATGATGCTCTGTTTCGCCTTCTCCGCGTTCGCAGAGTCCATCGGCCTGGCCGCCATCATCGGCGCCTTTCTCGCCGGAATCATCTTCGCCGAGATTCCCGACGCGCCGCGCCTCCAGCGCTCGATGCAGCCGATCTACGAGTTGCTGGTTCCGATTTTCTTCGTGCTCACCGGCGTTCGCGTCGACCTCCATCGGCTGCTCACGCCGGATGTCCTTCCCGTGGGGCTGCTCATCACCCTGATCGCAATCCTTGGGAAGCTGATCGGGTGCGGAGCCGCCGCGCTTCCTCTGGGTCGCAAGGAAGCGCTCACTATCGGCATCGGCATGGCCCCGCGGGGCGAGGTCGGCATCGTGGTGGCGCTGATCGGCCTCTCGCGAGGCGTCATGTCTCATGACATTTACGCCCAGATCGTCCTCATGTCGGTGCTCACCAGCCTCTTCGCCCCGCCCCTCCTGCGGATGCTCCTCGTCCGACAGTCGCCGCTGATACCGGATAACGAACAGGGGCAGGCGTGATGCGCGCCGCTCGTCCCGAATGATGAACCCCCTCCTCCGCGGCATCCTCGACCTGCTCTATCCACCCCGCTGCGAAGCCTGCGGCCGGCTGCGTCGCGACCCGTTCTGCGGCGAGTGCAGGGCACAGGTCGAGATGGTTCAGACCCCACTGTGCCGGCTCTGCGGCGAGCCCTTCGATCCCCGTGCCCAGGGCGCCCCGACCTGCGAGCGATGCCGCGGCCGGAGACTGCCGTTCACTATCGCGCGCAGCGCGGCCTTCTACCGCGGTCCCCTGGCAGGCGCCATCCGGCGGTTCAAGTATCACGGCCAGGTCGTGCTTGCGCGGCCCTTGGGCAGCATCATGATCGAGGCTCTCGACGGCGCGGCCGGCGGCACTGACCCGTCAACTGTCGGAGTCATCTGTCCTGTCCCGCTGCACAGCTCTCGCCAGCGGGAGCGCGGCTTCAACCAGTCGCAGCTCCTGGCCGAAGAGATCTCCGTCGCCATCGGGAAGCCGGTGATCCCCCTCCTTGAGCGGGTCCGTCCTACTGCTCCCCAGGTGGACCTGCCGGCGCGCGCGCGGGCTGAGAATGTGCGCCGGGCGTTCGCGGCGAAGGCAGATGCTGGGATAGCGGGGCGTACGGTGCTGCTGATCGACGATCTGTTCACGACCGGTGCAACTCTCATGGAATGCGGCCGCGCCCTCAAGGCAGCCGGCGCGGCCGAAGTGAGAGTCTTCACGCTGGCGCGGCCGCTCCCGCGGTGGCGCGTGCCTGTAGAGGACCCGCAGTCCGCAGGGACGACACGTTGACCCGCATCCGAACCTCAGCGCTCGTGCGAGGCACGGTCCAGGGAGTCGGCTTCCGGCCGTTTGTCTACCGCCTCGCCACCTCGCTGGGGCTGGCAGGTATGGTCCGCAACAGCCCCCGAGGCGTCGTCGTCGAGGTGGAAGGAGAGCGCGGAGCAGTATCTGCCTTTCTGGAGCGGCTGACGCGGGAAGCTCCTCCCCTCGCAAGTATCTCTGCGGTAGAGACGAGCGAGTTGGAGCCTGCCGGCCTGACCCGGTTCGAGATCGTCGACAGCGCGCCTGGCGCCCGGCCTACTGCACTCATCCCCCCCGATGTAGCGCTCTGTCCCGATTGCGCTCGCGAGATCAGCAATCCCGCTGACCGCCGGTTTCACTACCCCTTTGCCAACTGCACGAACTGCGGCCCGCGGTTCAGCATCGTCCTCGGCATCCCGTACGATCGGCCGCAGACCACCATGGCCCCCTTCCACATGTGTTCGGACTGCGAATCCGAATACCGGGATCCCACCGATCGCCGCTTCCACGCCGAACCTATCGCCTGCCCGAAATGCGGGCCTCGCCTGTTCCTCAACGGGAAGCCCGCTCCCGATGGTGTCGAGCAGGCCGCGCGCTTGCTGGCAGGCGGCAAGATACTGGCCGTCAAAGGCCTCGGTGGCTATCATCTTGCCTGCGATGCTCGCAATGCGGCCGCGGTGGAGACGCTCAGGGTGAGAAAGGGCCGCGGCCGGAAGCCGTTCGCAGTCATGGTGCGCGATTTGTCCGAAGCCGGGCGCTTCGCGGTCCTCAGTCGCGCCGCCGAGTACCTGCTCACCTCGCCCGAGGGCCCGGTGGTCATCCTCCCCGCCCGCGCGGACAGCGGCCTACCCCACGGCATCGCCCCGAAACAAGCTACCGTCGGCATCATGCTGCCCTACACGCCTCTACACCGACTGCTGCTGCACCAGTCGCCGGCCGCGCTGGTGATGACCAGCGGCAACCTTGCCGAGGAGCCTATCGTGCACCGCGACGATGAGGCACGGGCGAAGCTGAGCCCGATCGCCGACCACATACTCTCCCATGATCGGGAGATCGCGGTCCCCTGCGACGATTCGGTGGTTCGCTGCGACGGCGACCTCGTGATTCCCGTGCGCCGCGCTCGCGGGTATGTCCCGCGTTCGATCCCGTTCGACTATGATGGCCCACCCGTCCTCGCAGTCGGCGGACACCATAGGAACACATTCTGCTTGCTGCGAGAAGGCGAGGCGATCCTCAGCCAGCACATCGGCGATATCGAGAGCATCGAAGTGCTCGATTACTTCGCGGAGGCGATCGCCCACTTCGGGCGCCTCTTCGAGGTTGACCCGCATATCATCGCTCACGACCTGCACCCCGGCTACCTCGCAACACAATATGCTCGGTCGCTGGCGGGGATGCAACTCGTCCCGGTGCAGCATCACCATGCGCACATCGTCAGCGTCATGGCCGAGCTGGGTCTGCTCGGCCCCGTGATCGGTGTCGCCTACGACGGTACCGGATACGGCGCGGATGGCACTATCTGGGGCGGCGAAATCCTCATCGCCGGCCGCACGGACTTCCAGCGGGCCTGCCACCTTCGCCCCATCCCCCTGCCCGGCGGCGAAGCATCCATCACGCACCCCTCGCGCGCCGCGCTTGCCTACCTGATCGAATCGCTCGGCCCGTCCGATGCCGAGCGCGCCGCATCCGACCTCCTCCCAGCGCTGACCGCCGCCGAACGACGAATCATCCTTCGCCAGGTAGAGCGCAAGCTCAACAGCCCCCTGTGCTCGAGCATGGGCCGGCTCTTCGACGCCGTCGGAGCGCTGCTGGGCGCGTCAGCAGCCGCCACCTATGAGGGCCAGCCCGCGATGGAACTCGAAAGCATGGCCACCGGCGTCGATTGCCAGGCTGCCCCGTACTCCTATACTATAGATAGAGATATGATCGACCCTCGCCCCATGCTCCGCGAGATCACCGCCGACCTGAGACAGAACCTCGACCGCGCCGCCATTGCGGCCAGGTTCCACGAGACCGTCGCCGCATTCACGGTTGACGCCTGCGCCCGCGTCAGCCGGACCGCTGGCACGAACGACGTGATCCTGTCCGGCGGCGTCATGCAGAACGCGCGGCTGGTGTCGTCCCTGCTCGATCGATTGCCGCACAGCGGCCTGCGAGCGCACATCCACAAGTCAGTGCCTCCCAACGACGGGGGCATAAGCCTTGGGCAGGCCGCGGTGGCAGCCGCGAGGAGTGAGCGCTGATGTGCCTCGCCATCCCCATGCGCGTCGTTTCCAACTCCGGCCCGGTCGCCCGCGTCGAGGAAGGCGGGGTGCGCCGCGAGGTGCGCATCGATCTCATCGAGAGCGTCAGCGTCGGGGACTATGTGATCGTGCACGCCGGGATAGCGATCGAGCGGCTGGACGCGCGAGAAGCCGAAGAAACCCGGCGGCTGTTCGCGGAGATGCTCAGTGGAGACCCTGAGGGAACTGCGGAGTCCTGAACTGCTGCGGCGCCTGGCGCACGAGCTGCGCGCCACGGCCGCGCCGCTGGCAACGCTCATGGAGGTGTGCGGTACGCACACCGTCGCCATCGCGCGACACGGGCTCCGCCAGGCGCTGCCCGATGGCGTCCGCCTCATCTCCGGTCCCGGCTGCCCGGTCTGTGTGACTCCACAGCAGCAGATAGATCACTTCATCGCCCTCGGCCAACTCGACGGCGTCACTCTTACGACGTTCGGCGACATGCTGCGGGTGCCTGGCAGCGATCGCAGCCTGGAGCAGGCCCGCGCGGAAGGGGTTGACGCGCGAATCGTCTACTCGCCCATGGACGCGGTCGCGCTCGCCTCACGCCTGCCCGAGCGCCAGGTCGTGTTCTTCGGCATCGGCTTCGAAACCACCGCGCCCGCCGTCGCGCTCGCCATCACCGATGCAAAGAGACAGCGCCTCACGAACTTCTCCGTGCTCTGCGCGCATAAGCTCATCCCTCCCGCAATGCTCGCCCTCCTCGACTCCGAGGTGCGGGTAGACGGCTTCATCTGCCCCGGCCACGTCAGTGTCATCATCGGAAGCGACGCCTACAGGCCCATCGCCGCGCGCGGCAAGCCCTGCGTGGTCACAGGCTTCGAGCCCGCCGACATCCTCCGCGCCATCCAGCTCCTGTTACGCCAGATCGCTGAGGGCCGCGCGGACGTCGAGAGCGAGTACGCTCGCGCCGTGCGGCCGGAAGGAAACCGCCGCGCGCAAGAATTGTTGTCACAGGTCTTCCGAACCATCGGCGCGCGCTGGCGTGGCCTCGGCGAGATTCCCCAGAGCGGATTCGAGATCGCCGAGGAGTACGCCGATTTCGACGCCGCGCGCCGCTTCCAGGTGAACCTGCCGCCCACCAGGGAGCCGCAGGGGTGCCGCTGTGGAGATGTCCTGCGCGGCATAGTCGACCCCCCCGAGTGCCCTCTCTTCGGCACGCAATGCACGCCCCCAACCCCCGTTGGCTCCTGCATGGTCTCCACCGAGGGCGCCTGTCAGGCGCATTACCGCTACCGCGTGAGTGCATCCGTTGGGCAGGGGCTTGCCCCTGCCATCGGCGAGGAGCCTGGCTCATGACCGATCGCATCCTCCTCGCTCACGGCGACGGCGGCCAGCTCATGGCCGACCTCATCGAGCGCGTTTTTGCTTCGCGCCTCGGACGGGGCGAGCCGGCCGGCGACGACGCCGCCCACCTCGCCGCGGCGGGACGTCTCGCCTTCACCACTGACGCGTTCGTGGTAGACCCGATCTTCTTTCCTGGCGGCGACATCGGCCGCCTCGCCATCTGCGGCACAGTCAATGACCTCGCCACCGCGGGCGCCCGCCCGCTGGCGATCAGCGCCACCTTCATCATCGAAGAAGGTCTGCCAACGGCGGATCTCGAGCGGGTCGTCGACTCGATGGCGCGCACCGCCGAGGAAGCTGCTGTCAGAGTCGTCACCGGCGACACGAAAGTGGTGCCGCGCGGCAAAGCGGATAAGCTCTATATCTCCACATCCGGCATTGGCGAGATCGCCCCTGGCGTCTCGGTCTCGGGCGCGAACGCGCAGGCCGGCGACACTGTGATCATCAGCGGTCCGGTCGGGGATCATGGACTGGCCGTGCTCTCGCAGCGCGAAGGGCTGGAGTTCGAGTCGCAGATCCTCAGCGACTGCGCCCCTCTGTCCGGGATGGTGCAGGCGCTCCTGGATGCCGCCCCGGCCACTCACACGCTCCGCGACCCGACGCGCGGCGGGCTGGCGAGCGCGCTGAACGAGATCGCCAGCCAATCCGCGGTCGAGATCGAGATCACTGAGTCGAGCGTGCCGGTGCGACCATCAGTCGCGGCCGCCTGCGAGCTTCTTGGCCTCGACCCGCTCTACGCCGCGAATGAGGGGAAGATGGTCGTGTTTGTCTCGCCCGACGCAGCCGAATCGGCCCTGCGAGCGCTGCGCGGTCATGACTGCGGTCGAGAGGCCGCTGTCATCGGCACAGTCACCAAGCGCCACACCGGCCGCGTCCTCCTTCGCACCGCCCTCGGCACCCACCGCATCCTCGACCGCCACATCGGCGAGCAACTACCCAGAATCTGCTGATGAGCATTTCCCGCGACTCCGCGAGGAATCCGTGACCGCTATCACGAATCACTACCACTGCTGCTGTGGATAGCCCGCCTCGAGCCCAACCGGAGAGCCGAGGCCTGAGGAGGCAGAGTGAAGAGCGACCTCGAGATTGCACAAGCCGCGCACATGCGCCCGATCACTGAGATTGCACAGAATCTAGGCGTCCAAGAGGATGAGATGGACATGTACGGCCGCTACAAGGCCAAGGTCCACCTCGGTATACTCAAGCGCCTCGAGGACCGCCCGAACGGCAAGTACGTGGATGTCACCGCCATTACCCCCACCCCCCTCGGCGAAGGGAAGACGGTCACCACCATCGGCCTTTCGCAGGCGCTCGGGCGCCGTGGCAAGAAAGTCATCACCTGTATCCGTCAGCCCAGCCTCGGCCCGGTTTTCGGCATAAAGGGCGGAGCTGCCGGCGGCGGGCACGCCCAGGTGGTGCCGATGGAGGACTTCAACCTTCACCTGACCGGCGACGTGCACGCCGTCGGGATTGCGAATAACCTCCTGGCAGCGATGATCGACGCCCACCTCAAGCACAGCAATAGCCTCAGCATCGATCCCCGCACCATCTCCTGGCGGCGCGTGATCGACCTCAATGACAAGTGGGCGGTCTATAACATCATCTCCGGCCTCGGCGGGGAAAACCGCATCGTTCGGGAAACTGGCTTCGATATCACCGTGGCCAGCGAGGTGATGGCTATCCTCGCACTCGCCACCAGCCTGCAGGATCTGCGGCAGCGCCTCGGGCGCATCATCGTCGGCTCCACTTACAGTGGCGAGGCGGTCACGGCCGAGCAGCTTCAGGCGGCCGGCGCCATGTGCGTCCTCCTCAAGGACGCGCTTATGCCGAACCTGATGCAGACGCTCGAGAACACCCCCGTTTTCGTCCATGCCGGCCCCTTCGCGAACATCGCCCACGGCAACTCCTCCATCGTTGCCGACCAGATCGCCCTCAAGCTCGGCGAGTACGTCGTCACCGAATCCGGCTTCGGCGCCGATCTGGGCATGGAGAAGTTCATGGACATCAAGTGCCGCGTGAGCGGCCTGGTCCCGAACTGCGTCGTCATTGTCGCCACCGTGCGCGCCCTGAAGATGCACGGCGGCGTCGGCAACATCCGCCCCGGGCGGCCCCTGCCACCGGAGCTGGTCACCGAGAACCTGCCGGCGCTGGAGAAGGGCTGCGCCAATCTGGAAAAGCACATCGAGAACGCCCGTCTCTTCGGCGTGCCGGTCGTGGTCGCGGTCAACCGCTTCACCCAGGACACGGACCGCGAGATCGAACTGATCCAAAAGAGGGCGGTGGCCGCAGGGGCCGAGGGCGCGTATGTCTCGGAAGTCTGGGCGAAGGGCGGCGAAGGTGGCGCTGAACTCGCGAAAGCCGTGATAGCAGCCTGCGAAAAGCCGATCGACTTCAAGCTCCTCTATCCCGACGACATGCCGATCAAGCAGAAGATCGAGACCATCGCCACCAAGGTCTACGGTGCGGACGGCGTGGACTTTGACGTCGTGGCGGAGCGCAAGATAGAGCAGTTCACCAAATGGGGCCTGGGCACGCTCCCGATCTGCATGGCGAAGACCCACCTCTCGCTCTCGCATGACTCGAACCTCAAGGGCCGCCCGAGAGGGTTCCGTGTGCCGATCCGAGACATCCGCCCGAGCGCCGGCGCCGGATTCCTGTATCCGCTGCTCGGGACGTTCTCGACCATGCCGGGGCTGCCAAGCCGCCCCGCCGCCGTGGACGTGGACATAGACTCCGAAGGCAGGATTGTCGGGCTGTTTTGAGAGCAGCGCCGGGGAGAGCGCATGGGATATTTGGAGGAGTCGCTGAAGACCTACTCGGACGCGCTGGCCAGCGGTGGCCCCACGCCGGGCGGCGGCAGCGCGGCCGCTCTCGTCGGGGCGCTCGGCGCGGCGCTCAACAGCATGGTAGCGAACTTCACCGTCGGCCGGGAGAAGTTCGCAGCCGTCGACGCGCAGGCCCGCGACCTGCTGGCCGAAAGCGAGCACCTCCGGGCCGACCTGGAGCGGCTGACTCAAGCCGACACGGAGGCCTATGCGCAGGTCTCAGCGGCCTACAAGATGCCGCGCGATACCGATGAGGAGAAGGCAGTCCGCCAGGATGCGATCCAGCAGGCCCTGAAGGCCGCGGCGCAAGTCCCGATGGAGGCCGTGCGCGCCTGCCATCGCGTGCTCGAGATCGCCAACGAGTTGCTCGCCGTCGGCAATCCCAACCTGATCACCGATGTCGGCGTCGCCGCGCGCTTCGCTCTGGCGGCGCTGGAATGCGCAACCCTGAACGCGGAGATCAATCTCATCCACATCAAGGATAGGTCCTACGTCGAGGCGTCGTTCGACTCCATGAAGCCCCTGCTGGCGGAGGGCGAGCGGCTCGGCAGAGATGTCTGGCGCGCCGTCATCCAAAAGGTGAGAGAAGGAGTGAGCAAGAAATGAGCGCAAAGCTGCTCGAAGGGAAGCCGATCGCAGAAGCCATTCGGTCTCAGGTGAAAGCAGATGTTGGGGCGCTGAAGGCCGCGGGTCATGGCCCGAAGCTTGTCGCCGTCATGGCCGGCGACAACCCCGGAGCGAAGTTCTACGCCGGGGCGCAGCAGAAGGCGTGCGAAGAGGTCGGCATCGCCTACCAACTCGCCCAGCAGCCCGCGGAGATCACGCAGGCCGCCCTGGAGGCCGAGATCGGCCGCCTGAACTCCGACTCGTCGGTGAATGGCATCTTGCTTCTGATGCCGCTGCCGAAGGGCCTCAACGGCCCCGCCGCGCAGGCGCTGATAGATTCCAAAAAAGACGTGGACGGCGTCAGCCCCGCGAATATCGGCCGCATCGTGCTCGGCCAACCCCGCCTCGCGCCCTGCACCGCCATGAGTGTGATCGAACTGCTCCGCTCGGCTGGCGTAGACTGCTACGGCAAAGAGGCCGTCGTCGTGGGAAGCAGCGAGATCGTCGGGAAGCCTGTGGCGCTCCTGCTGATGGACAAATATATCACCGCGGGGGCGGACGGCAAGACCGACAAGCTCGCCGGGGCGACTGTCAGCGTTTGTCACATCGGCACCAGCGAGCGCGGCGACCTCGCCGCGCACACCAAGCGCGCGGACATCCTCGTGACCGCGGTTGGGGTCAAGCCCGGCCTCATCTCCGGCGACATGGTGAAGCCCGGCGCAATCGTCATTGACGTGGCGACGATACGCGTGAAAGACTCCGAGACTGGGAAAACCAGTACGTATGGGGACGTGGACTTTGCCGCCGCGAGCGAGAAAGCGGCCGCCATCACGCCGGTGCCCGGCGGCGTGGGCGTGGTAACGACGGCGATCCTGCTGCGCAATACAGTGGAAGCAACGAGATGGCAGCTGGCTGGCTAGGCCGCGGAGGCGGGATCGGTCAGCGAGGAGCGATGTGATGGCGAAACTCGAAACAGCGAAGGAACACCCCGCGGTCTGGTTCCAGGCCAGCGCCTGTTCCGGCTGCGTGGTTGCGGCGTTGAACGGCGCCGCGCCTACCATCAGGGATCTGATCGTCGATCAGCTCATCCCTGGTCACCACGTCAGCCTGCGGTTCCAGCCCACCATCATGGCCGGGTCCGGCAGTCTCGCGCTGGAAATTCTGGCGGCGACAGAGAAGGTCAAGGACGGCTATTTGCTGGTGGTGGACGGCGCTCTTCCCACCGCCGCAGGCGGCCTCTATGGTCGCACCGCGCAGAAGGGGAAGCACTCGACCATGCACCGGCGAGGTCTGGAGTTGGCGCGCAACGCGATGGCGATCGTGGCCATGGGCACCTGCGCCTCTTACGGAGGCATTCACGCGGCCGCCCCCAACCCCACCGGCTGTGTGAGCATCTCGCAGGCGCTGGAGGAGGCCGGCATCAGCAAGCCGGTGATCAACATACCGGGCTGTCCGCCGCACCCCGATTGGTTTACAGGGGTCGTGGCCCACGCCCTTCTGTTCGGGCTGCCGGGACCGGGAGATGTAGATGCTGTGGGCCGGCCCAAGCGATTCTTCGGTCGGCTGCTGCACGATCTCTGCCCCCGCCGCGGCGAGTTCGAGGCCCACAAGTTCGCCCTCTCGCCGGGTCAGCCCGGGTGCCTCTACGAGCTGGGCTGCAAGGGCCCGTGGACACACGCCGACTGTCCGGAACGGCAGTTCAACAGCGGGGTCAACTGGTGCGTGAAGGCCGGATCGCCATGCCATGGCTGCGTGGAGCCGTTCTTCCCGGACGTTTCCTGCCCCATCTACGCGAAGATCGGGCTGGCGGAACTCCCCCGGATAATGCAGGCTGCGCAGACCGGGCAATTGGCCGCGGTGCCCCGGCCGAAGCTCGCGAAGGAAGGTTAACCGATGGCTGACACTCGCACGATCTCCATCGACCCCATTACCAGGATCGAAGGCCACCTGAAGGTAGAGGTGGTAGCAGACGGAGGCGAGGTGAAGGAGGCGCGGTGCTCGGGACAGTTGTTCCGCGGCTTCGAGATGATCCTGTTGGGCCGCGACCCGCGAGACGCCTCGCTGCTGGTGCAGCGAGTCTGTGGGGTCTGCCCTGTGGTCCATGCCACCGCCTCCGCCCTCTGCCTGGATTCCGCCTTTGGCATAGATGGGCAGATCCCTCACAACGGCCGGGTGATGCGGAACCTCATCCTGGCCGCGAACTTCGTCCAGTCCCATATCCTTCATTTCTACCATCTGGCGGCACTGGACTTCGTGGATGTCACCGCGGCCGTCGGCTACAGCGGGTCGGACGAGAATCTGGCCGGCTTGAGCGGCTTCATTGCCCGGGGTGACGTTGCCCCGTTCCTGCCTCGCTACGAAGGCGATTACCGGCTGTCCCGTGAGGCCAACCAGGCCGCCGCCTCCCACTATGTCGAGGCGCTTCGGGCGCGGCGCGTGGCCCACGAAATGTGCGCGATCTTCGGGGGTAAGATGCCCCATCAGGTGGGCATCGTCGCCGGGGGCTGCACGGAAACTCCCTCCTCCGACAAGATCGCGGCCTATCTCTCCAAACTCGAGTCCCTACGCCGGTTCGTCGAGGACATCTACCTGCCGGACGTGCTCACCGTGGCCGAGGCCTATGGTGACTACTTCGAACTCGGTGCTGGCGTTGGCCGCTGGCTCTCTTACGGCGGGTTCGAGCTGGAGACAGCGGAGAAGGATCTGCTCAAGCGCAAGCGGTTTTTCTGCTCGGGGCGGGTGACTTCGGACCTCAAATGGGACTCCGTTGATGCAGGCAAGATCGCCGAGTACGTCAAGCATTCCTGGTACGAAGATGCCAGCAGTGGGGTATCGCCGGCAGTGGGGCAGACGCTCCCGACCCCGGAGAAGAGCTCAGGCTACTCCTGGGTCAAGGCGCCGCGCTATGAAGGGAAGCCATACGAGGTTGGGCCTCTGGCGCGCACACTGGTGGCCTATGCCGCCGGCGTGGAGTGGGCCAAGGCAGAGGTCGATTCGCTCCTTGCTCGGCTCAATGCTAAACCCGCGGCCCTTCTCTCCGTTCTCGGTAGGCATGCGACCAGAGCCCTCGAGGCGCGTCAGCTCACTCGCCAGATGGCGAGCTGGGCGACCGACCTCAAGCCCGGTGAGCCGGTCTGCGAGTGGCGGCCCGTGCCGGAGTCGGGCGTCGGCATGGGGCTATCCGAAGGGCCTCGGGGCGCTCTCGGCCATTGGGCAGAGATCAGCGGCCGCAAGCTGTCCCGCTATCAACTGGTCGTGCCAACCACCTGGAACGCATCGCCTCAGGATGACGCCGGCAACCCGGGCCCAATCGAGCAGGCGCTCATCGGGACGAAGATTCGAGATCCGGAGAATCCGTTCGAGGTAGTGCGCATCGTCCGTTCATTCGATCCTTGCCTGGCCTGCTCGGTGCACCTGCTGACCCCGAAAGGGCGGGAGATCACGCGATGTCGGGTGCTGTGAGCCAAGTAGTCATCCTCGGGGTCGGCAACCTGCTGCGCCAGGACGAAGGCGTGGGGGTGCACGCGGTGCGGGCGCTGGCCCAGGCCGACTGGACGGCGGAGACGCCGCTGGTGGACGGCGGCACTGCGGTCTTTGATGCCCTCTCGGAATGGCGAGAGATCGACAAGCTGGTGATCATCGACGCCCTGTGCGCGGGGCGCTCCCCCGGCTCTATCACCCGGGTATCGCTCCGGGAAGTCGCAGACCGGGAGGCGCCGGCGCTATCCGTGCACGAACAGGGCCTGTTGGATACGCTCGGCCTGCTTACCCAGGCCGGGCTGCGGGCGGGCGAGATCGTGGTCTATGGGGTGGAGCCGGGGAAGACGGGCTGGGGGGTTGCATTGTCGGACGACGTTGCTGGCTGTCTGCCACAGTTGGCGGCCTGTCTCCAGGCGGAACTGGGCCTGCAGGCCGCAGAGGAGAACGTAGTATGATCGCGTCAGAGCTGAAGCCACTGGAAGAGATCTTGGGCTGTGTGGCTGCGGACAAGAAGCTGTTCGTGGTGGCCTGCGACGGATGCTCGACCGGGTGCAAGGTGTCCGATCCGGAGCACACGGCCGAACTGGTGCGCCAACTAGAGGCGAATGGCAAGTCCGTGACCGGCGTGGCCCGCGTCGAGATGACCTGCAATCCCGGGCTCGTCGCGCTGATGCTGATGCAGCAGATGAGCGCCCTGAGCGCGGCCGATGGGATCGTGGTGGCGTCCTGCGGGGTCGGGATTCAGACGGTGGCGGGGCAGGTGAGCAGGCCGGTGCATCCGGCCACCAACTCGGTGTACCTCGGGGGATTCCTGGGACTGTGGCGCTCGGACCCGCGCTGCGCCGAGTGCGGCAACTGTATGCTGGACTACACTGGAGGGATCTGCCCCTACGCTGCCTGCTCGAAGTCGCTACTCTATGGAAGCTGTGGGGGGTTCAAGGATGGCAAGTGCGAGGTGGATCCGGGCGTGCCCTGCGGGTGGGTGCGAATCTACGAGCGGCTGTCTGAACTGGGGAGAGCAGATCGGCTGAAGGATATGCCTCCCCTGCGCAACTTCCGCAATATGCTGCCGGCCGGGGAGAAGCGGCGCAGCAGCCTCTGGGCGCTGGAGTTGACGGAGGCCGAGAAAGCCGATGCTGCTTGAGGCGGCAGGCGCTGAATCGTCAGCAGGAGGCCGAATCCGATGAGCCTGAGAGAAGCGGTAGAATCCGGCAAGTTCGTCATCACCTGTGAGGTGGCTCCGCCCAAGGGCGTCGAGATGGGCCACGTCTTGGAGGAGGCGGAGCTGCTGCGGGGCCGCGTGGATGGCATCAACGTCACCGATCTGCAGGCCGCCTGCATGCGGGTGAGTTCGCTGGCGACCTGCGCTCTGCTCAAACAGAAGGACCTGGAGCCGATCTTGCAGATGGTCTGCCGGGACCGCAACCGGCTCTCTCTTCAAAGCGAGTTGCTCAGCGCCTACGTGCTGGGCGTCAGGAACGTGCTCTGTCTCACCGGCGACCACCCTGTGCTGGGCGACCACCCGGACGCGAAGCCTGTCTTCGACCTGGACTCGGTCTCCCTGTTGCGGGCCGCGCAGGGCCTGATCGACGGCAAGGACATTGCCGGCAACGACCTGGACAGCAAGCCGACGGACCTGTTCACCGGGGCCATCGTGACCCCGGGCGCCGACCCGGTAGAGCCGCAGATCTACAAGCTTCACCAGAAGGTGGCGGCAGGGGCGCGGTTCATCCAGACCCAGGCGGTCTACGATACCGACTCCTTCGCCGGCTTCATGAAGCGCGTCTCGGATGTGCCCGTGCCGATTCTCGCCGGCATCGTGCTGCTGAAGTCGGCGGGCATGGCGCGCTACATGAATAAGAACGTCGCCGGCGTCTCCGTTCCCGATGGGCTGATCAAGCGCATGGCCGCCGCCGGGGAGGCCGACAAGACGGCCAAGGCCGAAGGCAAGAAGGGCGGGAACCAGGTTGCGGTCAGTATCGAGATCGCGGCGGAGCTGATCCGCGGTCTCAAGCCCCTCTGCCGCGGCGTCCACCTGATGCCGCTGGGCTGGGGCCACCACGTGCCGAAGGTGCTGGAGGCGGCTGGGATGTAGATCCGCTGTGGGAGCCCGGTCCTCCGGGCGATCTGAGCGCTGTTCCCAGGGGAGCCCCGGAGAGGGCTCCCCTTCTTGTTCGCGCCGGCGGGAGCGGCCGCTCGAAGGAGGGAGAGGCAACTTCTGTCATACGCGCTCGACGGGCGGCGGATGCTGCCGGAGGAGATCAAAGCGATGCGGTGGTTGGTGGATGAGGCGGAGAGGAGGATGGAGGGGCGATAGGCGAGGAGGCGAAGAGGCGAGGAGTCGGAGGGAACGGAAACGGCAAGACAATCCGCAGATTACGCAGATGGCGCAGATGCGGCGGTGCCGCCGGGACGGCAAAGAGACAGCACCTCAGCGCTGCTGTGCAGCGTTGAGCCACAGGCGGGACGCCTGTGCCACTGGGGTGATGGTTGAAGCAAGGCGGGGCGCGGGGAGGAGGGGCTTCGGCAACAGGCTATTGGAACAAGGTAGCAGACGTGGGCGAAGAGGGGCCGGCCCAGACTCGACGAATATCGCTACCGACACCGGTGGTTGGTACAGCCGAAGGGGGGAAAACATGGCGGTCCGCCCACTTGCGCTGCTGGTAGTTGCAATCCTGATCTGTGGCGGCCTCGCGCATGGCGCGAGCGCCCTTCCCTCAGACGTCGTCGCGGCATACGGAACTGACCGCGAGCAGTCCCAGTGGCGGTACTGGATCACGAAAGAGGGCTACGACCTCGACCGCCGCCTGGATCAGACCGTCAGCATTGAGATCGTCGGTCGCGCACTCATCCCCGCGCTGGCGATGCTTTCCGAAAAGACCGGCGTCTCGCTCCAGGTCGCCCCTGACGCCTTGAGCACATTGGGCGAGCGCAAGCTGACCGTCATCGCGCAGAAGTCCAGCCTCAAGGCGATCATGGTGCAGATGCCGATGGCGCTACAGGAGTGCCACTGGAGCATTGACTGGACCGGCGCCCAGCCCGCCTACTCCATGCAGTGGGACCGGGGGGGAGTTGATCCAGAGGGTCGGTCGCAGCAAGAGGCGGCGCGGCAGGCGGAACAGGCTGCCAAGCGCGCCCAGCGCCTGGAGGATGTGAAGCGCGCGCTCGCCATGTCGCCGGAGCAACTGAAGGAGCTGGAGAAAGATGACCTCTTCCTCGCGCGGCCGATGCAGGATGATCCAGAAAGACGCGCCGACGCCGCTCTTTTCGTGGCTCTCCCTCCCGACCAACTCCAGAAGTTCATCGACAGCGGTCGCGTCCAGCCCAGGTACGCCGACTTGCCAGGGCCGCTGAAAGAAGGAGTCGAGCAGCTCCTGAAGCGGATGACTACAGATCCCAATCCCCCTGGGTTTGCGGAACCGACTGAGAACAGCATGTACGCGATGCTCCGGGAGCGGGTCGACCGATGGCGTGAGAATCCTGACGCGCGCGTGGACTTTGTAGACACTGGAGTGGACTTCGGTGTCGGCATTCCCGATGAGTTCCTTACTTGTGCGATATTGCCGAAGTTCCCCATAGAGCGGTCGCGTTACGAAGCGGTATCGATTCTGAATCGAGGGGGAACACCGAAAACGCGGGCCGCCGCTAACGAGATCGTCTCTCAGTGGATCGAGAAGGGCCGGGCGCAGGCCCAGGAATGGGACAGCAGCCAACGGAAGGCGAGTCAAGCGCCCACTGACCCGGAGTTGCTGCGCCCGGTGCGCCTGGTATCCTCTGGTCGGACGGAGCTGGCCCAGGTCCAGCGAGAGATCGCCGCACAGACCAGCCTCAGCCTGCTCTCCGACTACTTCTCCGAGCGTCCCGTAGTCGTTTCCGGGAGTCTAGGCCAATCCATGCCGCTGTGGCGTCTGCTCAACGCGGTGAGTGCAGAGAGCAACTGCATCTGGAGGAAGGTCGGTTACTACGTGGTCTTCCACCACGCCAATTGGCCCGATCTTGCCGCCGGCGAGATCCCGGAATCGCTACTGACTCGTTACCGCGGGAGAGTTGCGGAGGTGGGGCACCTCACAGTTGCGGATGAGGCAGAGTTCGCAGCAGCATGGGAGGGGAAGCCGGGCCGGGCCTACGGCATTCCGATGGACCTCCAGGATGCAGGCCTGAACTACCCGTGCCATTGCCTGCTGCTGTACGCGTCGCTCACTCCGGAGCAGATTGGCGCCGCGCACCGGCCGGCGGGTTTGCCCTGTCGCGAACTGTCAGCGACCCAACGGGCACACCTAGCTACGATTGCCAAGAATGGGGGTTCTAGGCCGTGGCCGACAACGGACGAGATCGTTCAGGGCGGAAGCCTTTGTGTTGAGGAGATCGTGACGAAGCCGGGTGCAGGTCCCGGTCGGACGACGGTTCGGATCTTCATTCAGGTTGGGGACAAGAGGCCGCCACATCCAATCGAGTTTGCGTTCCCAGAGATGAAAACTCACTAGCAGCCCTCGGCATAACGCCATGCCGGGCGGCGCGCCGCCCAAGCCCCTCCGTCCTTGCCCATCACGTCTGCGCCATTGAGGGGGTGGTCATGTGATCGGCTCATCGCCAGCCCCTCGGTCGGGCCATTCTAGACAGACAGTCTCATGTAATTGCGCATAGTTTGCGCAGGGCTGCGTTCGGTGACGACCATTGTTGGAATTGGGTTTCTACGGCCAAGATGATCTCCTCGAGGAGAGCGAAGTAGCGATTGTGC
>JBEKKD010000022.1:0-18569 GCA_050010895.1 Armatimonadota bacterium | reverse complement strand
CGATACCCGCGTGCTGTCGGATTTCGCGCGGCACGATTGGCAGGTGATAGCCGTCTTCGACCCCGATGAGGCGCGGTCAGGAACGCCGATCGGCAATCTTCAGGTGATGCACCTGTCGTCCGTGGGCCAGGTGGTGCGGAATCTCAAGGTGAATACGGCAGTGCTCTCGGTGGACGAGTCGGTCGCGCAGGATGTCGCCGAGAAGCTGGTGGACGCAGGGGTGGACGCGGTGCTGAACCTGACCTCCGTGCCACTGGTGCTGCCGCCGAACGTGGCAGTCCAGCAGGCCGATATCACCACGCAGCTCATGCTGCTGTCATATTACGCGAGGCTGGCGCGGGAAGTCGAGGAGAAGTAGATGTCGGGTGTGGTCGCCACAATCGGGGAGAAATGTCGACGCTGCTATACCTGCGTCCGGCACTGTCCGGCCAAGGCGATCAAGGTCCAGGATGGGCAGGCGAAGGTGCTCCCGGAGCGATGTATCGGCTGCGGCAACTGCATTCGGGTGTGCTCGCAGGGAGCGAAGACGGTGGACAGCCAGGCCCTGCCCATGACGCAGCAGATGATCGCCGATGGCGAGCATGTGGTGGCCTGCCTGGCGCCGTCCTTCCCGGTGGCCTTCCCGCGGATCATGCCGCGGCAACTGATCTCTGCGCTCCGTCATCTTGGGTTTTCCGGTGTCATGGAGGTGGCCGTCGGCGCCGAGCTTGTCAGCCGCGCGTATCGGCGGCTCGTCGAGGAGCATCCCGAGCGGCGGCCGCTCATCACGACCCCATGTCCCGCCCTCGTCAGCTACGTCGAACGCTATCTTCCGGAGCTGCTGCCGGCCCTTGCGCCCATCGTCTCGCCCATGATCGCACTCGGCCGGTTGGTCAAGCAGCGCCTCCGGCCGGAGGCGAAGGTCGTGTTCATCGGCCCGTGCGTGGCGAAGAAGTCGGAGGCGCGCGACCCGAGCGTGGCCGGCGCGGTGGACGCGGTGATGACATTCAAGGAGCTGTCGGACTGGCTGGCCGAGGCCGGGATGGACCCCTCGGCGCTGCCAGAGGGGGAGTTTGACGGGCCGCTGCCTGATGTTGGCCGCATCTTTCCGGTATCCGGCGGCCTGCTGCGGACGGCGATGCTCTCGTCGGATGTGCTCAGCAATGACATCGTCGTCACCGAGGGTGTAGACCGCACCACTGAACTGCTGCGCGCGATGGGAGAAAACGGTGTCGGGCCTCAGTTCTTCGACCTATTGTTCTGTGAGGGCTGCATCAAGGGGCCGTTCGCCGGGGACCACAGGAACACAGTGTCGTTGAAGCAGACGGTGGCAACCTACACCGCCGAAGAGGCGGCGCGCCGGCCGGGCACGCCGCTGTCCGAATACGACGATCTCGATCTCTCCCGAGCGTTCTCCAATGAGCTGATCCCCGCGCCGCAGCCGGGCGAGGAGGAGATCCGCGCGATTCTCCGCCAGACGAATAAGGTCAAACCCGAAGACGAGCTGAACTGCGGCGCGTGCGGCTACCCATCCTGCCGGGACAAAGCCATCGCCGTGTACAATGGTCTGGCCGAGGCGGAGATGTGCCTGCCGTACCTGATCGACAAGCTGCAGCAGACGATCGCCGAGCTGAACACCTCCCGCCGCGAACTGCTGGAGGCCGAGGAACAGCTCATCCACTCGGAAAAGCTCGCCTCCATGGGCCAGCTCGCGGCAGGCGTCGCTCACGAGATCAACAACCCGCTGGGCACGGTACTGATTTACTCGCACATGCTCTTGAAGGAGCTGCCCGGCGAGGACCCGCGCCGGGATGACCTGGAGATGATCACGCGAGAGGCCGACCGCTGCCGCAACATCGTGGCCGGGCTGCTCGATTTCTCGCGCCAGAACAAACCGCGCAACGATTTCACAAATGTCAACGAGCTCCTGACTGAGACGCTGGCGCTGCTGGAGAAGCAGGAGCAACTGCAGGGCATGCGCATCGAGACGCAGCTCGAGCCCGATCTTCCGAACACGGTGCTGGACTCGGATCAGATGAAGCAGGCGTTCATCAACGTGTTCAAGAACGCGGCCGAGGCGATGCCGGAGGGCGGTTCGCTGAGGGTCGGCACCGTCCTTTCCGAGAACGGAACCAGCATTTCCATTCGCTTCTCGGACACCGGATGTGGCATACCTGAGGAGAATCTGGAGCGCATCTTCCACCCCTTCTTCACGACGAAGCAGATCGGGAAAGGCACCGGCCTGGGACTGGCGATCGTGTATGGCATCGTGAAGATGCATCGGGGGAGCATCTCGGTGGACAGCAAAGTCGGCGTGGGCTCAACCTTCACGATCACGCTTCCGGTCGTGGCGCCGGGAGAGGCGAGCGGTTACTGATGCCTGAGCGCAGGCGCGTACTGCTGGTAGACGACGATGTGGACTTTCTGAACGCCGTGCGCCTTACGCTGGAAGCGGCGGGATATGATGTCGTCTCCGCGCACACGGGAGAGCACGCGATCAAGCTGCTCCGAGAGGCCCCGGTGGAGGTCGCCATCCTCGACCTGATGATGGAGGAGCCGGATTCGGGGATCGCAGTCGCCCATTTCCTGCGCCGGCAGCCGGAGATGCGGGGAATTCCGGTGATACTGGCGACCGCGGTAACCGAGAAGACCGGGTTCCGCGTCTCCCTGGACGACCCGGATGATCGCGACTGGTTGCAGGTCGACGCGTGGGTGGACAAGCCCGTGGATCCTCAGACGCTGCTTCAGGAAGTCGGCCGACTGACCAGGGCGCGGCAGTCGGGCTGATGACGGACCCTCAGCCGAACGGATCGCATGAGATGGAGCGCGCGCTCAACAGCGGGACGAACGCCAAGCGGCCCGGGCGCATCCTCGTAGTCGATGACGAACTCGGGATGCGGGAGGGATGCCGGCGCATTCTCGAGCCGGAGGGGCATGCCGTGACCGTGGCCGAGTCGGCCGAAGGGGCGCTGGCGATCTACACTCCCGGATCCCAGGACCTGGCGCTGCTCGACCTGCGAATGCCCGGTATGTCCGGCATCGAGTTGCTGGCGCGACTGCAGCAGCTGGACCCCGGCCTGATCTGTGTGATGATCACCGCCTACGCGACGCTGGAAACCGCGGTGCAGGCGACGAAGAGCGGGGCCTACGACTATCTTGCGAAACCGTTCACTCCCGACGAGCTGCTGCTGGCGGTGGACAAGGCGCTGGAGCGTCACTGGCTGCGGCTCGAGGCTGCTCAACTCCGGGAGCAGGCCGAACGCAGCCTGCTGCTGGTCAGCACGGAGCAGTCTCGAACGCGTACCATCATACAGAGCATGGCCGACGGCGTGCTAGTGACGAATCGCGAAGGGAGCGTCGTTCTGTACAACCCGTCTCTGCTGCGACTGCTCGGCATCAAGACTGAGATGCCCGCTCCCGGTCAGCCCCCGTCCCCGGACCTCTTCCCTCAGCAGCTTCTGGACTGGATGGCGCAGGCGTGGACCGGTGGCGACGTGACGATGGCCGCGCACGAATTGCCGGGGGGTCCGCCCGATCTTGCCGCGAATATCGCGCCGATACGCGATGAGGCAGGGGACCGACTGGGCATCGTCACGGTCCTGCGGGATATTACCGAGCTCAAGAGCCTGCAGCAGGCGATGAGCGATTTCGTCGCCATGGTCGCACACGAGTTGCGCTCGCCGCTGGGGGCGATATCGCAGTACCTGGACGTGCTGAAGGCCGGGATCGTCAAGGACCCGGAGAAGGAGAAGCAGATCATCACCCGCTGCCGCGAGCGCACCGGCGCGCTGTCGCAACTGGTGAGAGATCTGCTGGACTTCTCGGTGATGCAGCGGCGGGGTCAAGCAGACCGCTCGGTGGTTCCGCTCAATGTGGCAGACGTGATCCGCGAGACGGTGGAGTTCCTGGCCCCCCAGGCCGCGGAGAAGAATATTTCTGTGAGCGTGGACCTCCCCGGGGACCTTTTCATTGAGGCCGATCGGGCGGAGATGGGGCGGCTCTTCACGAACCTGCTGACCAATGCCCTCAAGTACAATAGAGAGGGCGGCTCCGTCGCGTTCTCCGCTCACACGACCGACGGGTATGTGGGCATCACAGTGGCCGACACCGGGCTTGGCATCTCCTCTGCCGCGCTGCCAAGACTGGGTGAGGCGTTCTTCCGCGTGAAAACGCCGCAGACATCTCAGATCACCGGCACCGGGCTGGGGCTTTCGATCTGCAAACAGATCGTCGCCGCCCACGACGGGCACCTCGAGATCGAGAGCGAAGAGGGCAAGGGCAGCACGTTCCAGGTGCTGCTGCCGCGGCGCCGCGCGGTGGGCTGATCGCGCGGCCGGCTACTGCTTCCCTTTCTCCTCACTCAATCGCTTCAGATATGAGATGAGATCAGCCATCTCGCGGTCCGACATGCTCCATCGCGGCATGGTCAGGTCCAGTGGCTCGTTCCCCGGATCGATCCCCCTGATGACGGCGCGCTCGATCGTGTCATCGGTGTAGGGCGGATGATCCATACCTTCTTCTTTGGCTGTCAGCGTGCTGTAGCGGATATCCGGCGGAACCGCGGTGCCGGCCATGACAGGCTTGCCGCCGCGGCCATCGGGGCCATGGCAGTCAACGCAACTGCCGCCATGCATCGTGAGCCACGACGGTCCGCCGGTGAAGGCGATCCATTTCCCGCGATCATCCCGAGCAGCGTAGTAGAGCCGCTCGCCGGCGGTGCTGAAGCTCGCCGGCCTCGGGCCCGGCATCACGCCTCCCAGACCGATGGGACCACCCGGGCGGGTGGCTGCCAGGACAACGACGACGGCAGCCAGTCCTACGACGATGACACCAAGGATGACGTACCAGACACGGCTGACCATGACCATTCCCTTCCTCGGACTCTCGGAAGCAGGCGAGCAAGCGCGCGCTGACCACTATAGCGCAGAGAGCGGCTCACCCACCGGCCGGCCTGCTCGGAATTGTGCCATCGCGACGCCACGCGTCGGGTATCGGCGACACCGTCCGCGAGCGACCGCAACAGCATCCGACGGACAAGAGGATTACGCATCTTCACAAATCGCGCCTGCGGGTGTAGCGTATGCGGTCGAAGCTTATGTCGCAGGGAGGGCCGGAATGCAGGTATTCGGGCGCAGCGGTATCGGCTCACGCGTTTCGTGGTCAGGGCTGATTTCTGGCGCGGTTCTGTTCGCCTTCACGAGCCTGGGATGCGGCGGCGCGCAGGGGGCGCGACCGAACGGTGTGGGCGCGGGGCCTCGACGTGGCAGCCCGACCGCATGGTCATTGACGAGCAGGGCCTTCAGGAATAACGGCAGGATCCCGCCGAAGTACACTGCAGACGGCCAGAACGTCTCGCCGGATCTAACCTGGGCGGCTCCGCCCAGCGGGACAGTGGAGCTTGCGCTGATCTGCGACGACCCGGACGCGCCGAGAGGAACGTGGACGCACTGGGTGCTGTACGCGCTGCCCGCGAGCCAGCGGTCGCTACCGCAGGCCGTGCCCAAGACGGAGACGATACCCGCGCTTGGCGGCGCAAAGCAGGGGAGGAACAGCTTCGGCGCCATCGGATACGATGGGCCATCGCCGCCCAAGGGTCCCGCGCACCACTATCACTTCGTTCTGTACGCGTTGAACGCGAAGGTGACGCTCTCGCCGGGTGCGCAGAAGTCCGATCTCGAGCGCGCGATGAAGAGCCACATCATCGCTCAGGCGGAGCTGGTAGGGCTGTACTCGCGCTAGGGAAGGCGATCGCGACCTTCAGAAAAGGAAGGCCCCCGTGCGTCAGAGGGGGATGTAGCACGGGGGCCCCGTCTGCAGTTGGCGCAGACGCCTTGTGTTTCCCTGAAGGCCTCCATTTCAAACTGAAGGCGCTAACGATTTTGATGTGGATCTGCCGCTTTCCCATGGCGAATTCGTGATATTTGTGTGAACGTCAGCTTCGGAAGGACCGGAAGCCCACAGATCGAACGACGAGTGGGATCGAGACGGACGATACGATCAGCGGGGCATCACGGCGATTCATGCGCGGATCACTCGATATACTTCTCAAGGCGTTTCTCGGCGGACTGCTGATCGCCGGTCTGCTGAGCCTCGCCAGACGCGGGCACTATTTCATCACAGGTATGCTGGTCTCACTGCCAGCGATCTCCCTCTATACCTGGTGGTGGCTGGGCAGGGAAGACGGCCCCGACGCGCTGCGAAGCGCCGTTCAGGCGGCGATCTGGGGCGCGATCCCCTGGGTGATGTACCTATCCGTCGTCTATCTCCTCGCGGGTCGCCTCCCCCTGTGGCTCACGCTTCTCTGCGGCGTTGGCACCTACCTGGCCATCGCGTCGATCTTCATGTTCGTGCTGGCGCCCCGGTTGTGAGGCATGAAGGGCGCTCGGGCGCCCTCGGGTCAGGATCCGAGCGCCTTGTGAAGCGCCACGGCAGCGAGTATGAACCAGGAGCAGTTGGGCACCCAGGTCTCGTTCGTCCACCAGTCGGCATCCACTCCGCGCCATTCGGCCTCATCCGCCGGCGAGCGGACATCGAGATAGGGGAAGTCCCAGGGGTATGTCGGGCCGGCGTAGGTGATCCGCGGCGCGCCCATGGAGACGAAGCCGTTGACCACGCCGCCGGGCTGCTCGCCGGTTCGGTGATCCTCCTGGAACGACAGGCCCGTATGGTACATGCCAAGCTGCTTGTGACCGACGCCGGAGACCAGGCTCGTGCCGCGAGGATTGCGGCCCAGCACCCACTGCATCTGCCGCTCGGCCAAGGCCAGCAGTTCGGGCCGCCCGAGTTCCTTCGCCGCTCGTGCCGCGATCGCCGCGAGCGACAGCAGCGAGCAGTTGTAACCGTGGAAGAGATGGACGAAGTTCAGCGGATCGGGTGCGAACGTCCACTCCATCATTTGCCCGAAAGGCGTCCTCTCGCAGAGCGAGACGGCCAGGTCCATCGCCAGCCCCAGCGCGCGCCGCGCGGCGCCTGCCTGCGGCCCATCGGGGAACAACTCCAGGTAGCCGAGCAGGGCGTGAAGATACATGAAAGGGTTGGGGATATAGTCGATGCCCGACGCCTCATGGGAGATGCAGTAGCGGCTTTTCAGAGGCGATAGGTCGGGCAGCTTCGCGCGCTCCTCGGGCGGCGGGGCGAGCACCTGTTCGCGGTAGCCGTCGCAGCTCTTCGGGAACGGGAAAACGCCTTCGGGCTTCTGCTGAGCGGTGATCTTGGCGACCCGCGCCTCGAGGTCGGCTCGCAGCTCTTCCGCCGGCTCATGGCCATACAGGGACACGTCGAGCAGTGCGAAGCCGGCGTGCCATCGCAGGTACTCCGCGTCGGGCGGCTCGGCGCGATGGTGGCTGTCCCACGTCACGCGCGCAGTCGACAGGCAGCGCGCGGCGAGGTCGTCGTCACGGCCGCGCAGCGCACCCGCGAGATCGGCAAGCGAGCTCGCCACCAGCGCAGACGTGAACTCGGGGCCATAGGTGGGGATCTCGCAGATCCGCTCCCGTGGATCGGGCAATCCGCGTTCGTCGCCGCTGTTGCGGATGTTGTCGGTTTCAAGGTGAATGGGTACGTTCACCCAGCCGAAGCGCGATATCACTCCGAGCGGAAACAGGCCGTCGGGGCTCACCGTTTTGAGGAGAAAGCGCGCCTCCCAGGCGGCCTCGGCCAGCGGGTCGGGCAGCGCCTCACCCAGGTTGCGCAGCTCAGTAGGCTGGATCCCGTTCAGGCGCGCAAGCGCCCAGAGCGCCAGATATGACCAACAGATGTACTTGTGATTGTCGCCCGCGTCATGCCAGCCGCCGGTCAGATCCGCCTCTCCGGTGATCGTCCAACTTTCTCCGCCAGGGCCGAGCTTCCGATTGTGGCTGCGGCCTATGAGCGCATCGTCGAGATGGCAGGCCGCATGCCAGCCCGGGACTTCGACCCCACAGCGCTGAGTGTAGTACCAGGTGAGCGTCAAGTTCGGGAGGGAGAGATAGAGCGCCGGGCTGATCTCGAACTCCGGCGACAACAGCTCGGCGCCGCCGTCGAGCGCGACGCGCAGTCGATACGTTCCCGGCTCGGCGACATCGTCGAAGTTCGCCGTCCAGTACTCTCGCCCCCAGACGTACTCGCCCCATCGCGCCAGCGTGCCGGAAAAGACGACCGAGTCTCCGGTCAGAAGCACAAAGCGGCCGCCGGAGACGCGCTCTCTCACCCCGATGACGGCATCTTTGCGGCCGCCCGCGTGATAGGCCGCGGGGATGATTACCTCACCTGAGACCGCCCCCAGGCCATCGAGATATGGGGCATCGAACTCGGCCCCGCCCGGATTCAGCGACTCCATGACCACCTGAATGCGGTTCGCGGCGCGGGGGCTGAATCCGTTGAGCGTGACCCGCTGCCAGTCGTCGGGGTCGAACCGATCCGACCAGATCTCACCGATGACCGCCAACTGCGCGAATTGAGGCGTGTCATCGGGCGAAGTCCACACCTGTCTCTCTCTACCGCTGACGACTGCAGACTTCAGCGGCCTCCCCTCGCGCACCCACACCAGGCCGATGCGGCCTGTGCCCCTGACGTCGCACTCCAGCTCGTACAGGCGGTCCGGCTCAACGTGTCGAGGCACGTTCCTGCAGCGCGTCGCGCCGGTGAGCGTCACAGTCAGCGGCGAGCCGGCGCGCGTGCCGGGGACGCCGATCAGGACCGTGCCTGCAGCGCCTTCGCTCTGCCAGAAGGCCGGGTCAGCCGTGCAGTAGTTGACCGTCTCACTCCGAATGCAGGGCATCGCACCTTCCTTACGCGGGATGCCGGACTGTTCTATGGCACGCTCGCGGCTCCTCTGCGTACCTGGCAGAGGGCGGCGCGGGGGCAGGAGTATCGAGTATGCTGCAGGAAGTGACCGGAAAAGCGCACCGCATCTTCGACGATTTCGCGCGCGATTACGCAGAGGCCTTCACGGGCGAGCTTGCAGGTGCCGGTGTGAACACCTGATCTGCAGAGGTCTTCACCCTGGAGTAACGTGGCCGGCGCTGCGGAGGAGGGTGGCGTCCGTGTCGCCGGACGCCGCGTGAGCCGCTCTTGCGACACGCGTAGGCGTGGGCGCGCGACGCATCGTTGGGCAGACAGACGTTCGGACGGCAACGGTCGAGGGACCTCGTGGTAACTCGGCGGGAGTTCAAACACGTTCGGCGGGTTACGACATGGAAGGCATGGAGACGAAAGAGAAGACCGAGGAGATCATGGAGCATGGCCGCAACCGGTTCAACCGTATGGTGGCCGTCGCAGTGGCCATGGTGGCCGTGCTCATGACGCTCGGGAAGATCAAGAGCGAGAAGATCGTCGAACATATGCTGGCCGTTCAGGCCACGGAGCTCGACCAGTGGAACTACTACCAGTCCAAGAGCATCAAGCAGCACCTCTACCAACTCCAGGTCGAGCAGTGGCGATTGCAGCAGGAATCGGCCGTGCTCTCGCCGTCCGGAACGACGGCGATCAAGGGTCAACTCGCGAAGTGGGGCGCCGAGATCAAACGATACGACAAGGAAAAGGCCGATGCTCAGGAGGGAGCAGAACGGGCGCGCAAGGAGTACGAACACCTGGAACTGCGAAACGACCAGTTCCATTTCACCGAAGCGCTGTTCAGCCTCTCGATCGCACTCCTGGCGGTGGCAAGCCTCGCGCGCAGTCGCATGCTGTTCGGGCTGGGGCTGTTCTTCGCAGCGTGCGGCGTAGGCATGGGCCTGGCCGGTTTCCTGGGATGGACGGTGCGTGTGGGCCTGGGTATGTTGAAGTGACACTGCAGATCGCCGAGGAGCACGACTTCCCGCGATGACGAAGCGTACGCCAGACAACGGCGTCGGGCGCGGTGGGATCAGGAACCAGTTGTTCCTCCTGCTCCTGATTGTCCTCGTTCCCGTCCTCCTGGTTCAAGGCGCGGCGTACTATGGCGAATACCAGCAGGCGAGGGAGGACGAGTACCAGTCGGACCAGGAGATCGCGCGGGCAGCCGCGGGCCTGTTCGAGTCCTATCTCCAGGATGTGCATCGCGAAGAGATGTCGGCGGGCGAGGCGATGCTGCAGATGATGCCGTTCGCGGCGGGGCGCGCGGACGCGTACCTGACCAAGGTGGACGACGAATACCCCGCCGTGGCCGGGCTGAGCTGGATCAGCCCTGATGGCCGGATGCTCGCCTACAGCATCCCGAAGTTCATCGGCCGGAATACTTCGGATGCTGACTGGTTCCGTAGAGCCAGGTCATCTCCCGATGTCGTCGTGACCAATCTCACGCGCAGTCGGAATGCTGTCGAAAACACGTTCACCGTCGCATCCGGCATCCGCGACCATGACGGCGCGTTCCGGGGGGTGGTGGCGGCAGTGTTGGACCCGGCGAAACTGATTGATTGGTTCAGGATCGATCGTGCTCGCAGCGGCGCATTCTCCATCATCGATGGCAGCGGATGGCTGGTCTATCGCTATCCTCCTCCGAAGACGATCACGTTTGAGGAGAGGGACTGGGGAAGGCTCTACAGCCCGATCAGGGAGGCGCTGCACGGCAAAGAGAGCCGCGCGGTGATCTTCGCCACCTCCGAGAACCGACTGCGGTTCATCTCCACCACACCCATCCGTTCCATAGGCTGGGCCGCGGGAGCAGGACGCCCGTTGGAGGAGGCTATCGCGCCGATCCGCCAGCGCATCGAGCGGAACGCAGCCATTCTGCTCGCAGTCGGCTTTGTCGCGCTCTGTGTTGCAGCGGCGATCTCCGGCAAGATCACGAACCGGATCAAGCGGCTGATCCGGTACGCGGTTCGGCTGGGACAGGGCCAGTTCCAGAGCAGGGTGGATGAGGCGGGGCCAGGGGAGATGGTGAACCTGGCGCAGGCATTGAACCAGATGGCCGGTCAGCTCCAGGACAGGGAGAGGGAGCACGAGCGCCTGCTCCAGGTCGAGCGCGAACGCGCCGTGAACGCCAGCCTGCTGGAGGCCATCCAGGAGCACGCGCAGGTCTACCTGGCGTACATCGACCTCGACCTCAGGTACGTGCGCGTGAACAGTCCCTACTGCGAGCGCACCGGCCTCACGCGCGAGCAGATCATCGGCCGCTCCTACGAAGAGGTGGCAGGCACGCCGGAGATCATGGCCTGCCTGGAACGAATAAGAGACGGCGGTGATGTTGCACATCTGCCGGAAGTGACGCGCGCCGCCAGGCTGCATCCAGAACAGACCTCCTACTGGGACTGGACGGCCGCCCCGGTCAGAGATGAGCACGGCTCGACCTATGGGATAGTCGTCTCCGCTGTGGACGTCACGGAGCTGGTGCGGGCTCGTGAGGAACGGCTCGCGACGGAACGCATGCGGGCGGAGGTGGCCGAGACTGTGGCCTCCGAGATCAACCACCGGATGAAGAACAACCTGATGCTGCTCTCCTCCGTGCTACAGATGCAGTTGGCAGGTCAGTCGCCCGAAAGCCAGGCAGCAGCTCAACTCAGGGACGCCATCACCCGGATCTCCTCGCTCTCCGTTGTTCACGAACACCTCTATCAGGGACAGCCAGGCAGGGTCGAGCTGAGGGACGTTCTCACCCGGATCGGCGAGGTCGCCACGAATACGCTCTCTCAAGGGGGCCTTGAGTTCCGAGTGAGCGGGGACAGGGTGTACGTCACATCCAAGACCGGCACCACTATCGCTACCGTGGCGAACGAGCTCATCACGAACGCGATCAAGCACGGCGGGCCTGGAAGGGACGGAAAGCCAGCCATTCATGTTGATATTTCCAGACAAGGAGACACGCTCAAGATAGCTGTCTGGAATTCCGGCACACCTCTTCCCGATGAATTCGACGTGAAAAATCAACAGGGAATGGGCCTGCGTTTGGTCGATGGAGTCGTAACTGGCCAATTGGGTGGGGAATTTGTCATGTTTCCTCGCGATGACGGAACGACGGCGGATGTTACTATGAATATGAAAGTACTCGAACCAGGCGGGACGGATTCCGTTGCCAGAAGGCCCAAAGATACGGGAACTGCCTCCGTCTAGTGACAGGCCGGTGCAGTCCGCAGCCAGAACTACGGGGGAGCACTCGAATGCCCCCGCGTGATGAGTTAGCTGTGGGTGGGGGGTCAGGAGCGAGTGTGGCTTTACGCGTTCTGATAGCCGAAGACGAATGGCTCACCGCTACTGCGCTTCGCAGCCAGGTTGAGTCCCACGGCTACGAGGTTGTGGGTACGGTCGGAAACGGGACGGAGGCGCTGAATCTGTGCTGTTCAGCGGTTCCTGATCTCGTGCTGATGGATGTCCAGATGCCCGGGATGGATGGCCTGGAAGCTACCCGGGCTCTCATGACGAAGTCTCCGACATGCGTTGTGATCGTCACGGGGAGAGGACAGCTCCGGAGCGAGGCCGAGAAGGCTGGCGCTATGTGCTATGTCCTCAAGCCCCTGCTCAACAGCCAGATACCCTCTGTTGTCGAGATCTCGCGACGGCGCTTCCAGATCTTCCTCCAGGTTCTCGGCTACGTGCAGGACCCCGAGGAAGCTCTTCGGGTGTGGCTGATCGTGCGCAGGGCCGTCGAGGCCCAGGAAGAGAAGCAGGGCGTGTCTGAAGAGGATGCGTTCAGACTGATCGAGCAGCGATCCAGCCGCGACAACGAATCGCTTCTCGAAGCCGCGGAGGCAGTGTTGGCAGCGGATGGGGTGGCGTAGACTGCCCCTTACTCGATCTCTTCGCCCTCCGGGGTAGGTTGGCTGCGACCCGCGCCGCCCTCGTAGACCGGCCATCCGGGGATCTGCTGGCAGTCGTGGCCAACCTGGAGCCGTTGATAGGCCCGTTCTGCGTGCTTCAGGTGCCGATCGTAGTCGAAGCACGCGCTGAGTTGGCTCGCGTTCAACCGCCCGGTGATCGCCGGCTCCTGAGCTACCATCTGCCTGAAGTCGCCGCGGGTCTCCCACGCCTTCATCGCGAGCGACTGAACGGTGCGGTACGCATCGTCTTTCTGCATTCCGCTGTCAACAAGCGCGAGCATGATGTGCTCGGAGCACACCAGTCCCTTGAGGCTGTCCAGATTGGCCCGCATGTTCTCGGGATAGACGACCATCCCGGACACCACGTCCGCGAGCTTCCGCAGCATGTAGTCGATGAGAATGCTGCTGTCGGGGAGCACGATGCGCTCGACGCTGGAGCTGGTCAGGTCCCGCTCATGCCACATCGCCATCGTCTCGAGAGCCGGGATGGCATGGGAGCGCACCAGCCGCGCGAGGCCGGTGATCCGCTCGCAGGTCATGGGATTGCGCTTGTGCGGCATTGACGATGAGCCACGCTGGCCCGCACGGAAGGGCTCTTCCACCTCGAGGATTTCCGTGCGCTGAAGGTTGCGCACCTCGGTGGCGACACGCTCCAGAGATCCAGCGATGATCGCCAGGGTCGTCACGTAGTGGGCGTGGCGGTCGCGCTGCACGATCTGGCTCGTCGCCTTGGGAAGCTGCAAGCCGAGGGTCGCGCAGACATGCTCCTCGACACGCGGGTCCACCGTGCCGTAGCTGCCGACCGGCCCGGAGGCCATGCCGACGCTGACACTCTCTCTTGCCTGGCGCAGCCTGGCGGCGTCTCTCTCCAGCTCCGCAAGCCACACCGCCAGCTTCAGCCCGAATGTGATCGGCTCGGCCTGCACGCCATGAGTCCTGCCGATCATCGGGGTCCACTTGTGCTCGCGAATCCGTTCCCGGATCGCGTCGCACAGCGCCCGAATATCGATCTCGATGAGATCGCACGACTCACGCAGGAGCAGGCAGAGCGCGGTGTCCTCGATATCATAGGAGGTCACGCCGAAGTGCAGGTAGCGCTTCTCATCGCCGAGATGCTCGGAGACCGCGGTGAGGAAGGCGATGAGGTCGTGCCGGATCACCGGCTGGCCCGGCTTGGGCTCGAACCCAGGCACGTCACCCTCGAGCTCCAGCGTGCGGTGCACGACCGAGCTGAAGTCGAAGTCGGGCCCGAGGAGATGATCGGCGTTCGCGCGCAGTTGGGCGGCCGCATCCTGCGGGACGCGACCGATCTGCGCCCAGCCTTCGGCCACCACGACCTCAACTTCCAGCCACTTGCGGTACCGGTTCTCCGGCTCCCAGAGGGCGCGCATTTGGGGATAGGAATAGCGCTCGATCATTCTCTCTTCCTCATTCACTGCTTCGACGCCAGCTTCGACGAAGCGGCCTCGACCTGTTCGGCCATCTCCTGCTTCAGGGCGGCGAGCCGTTCGGCGATGGCGGGGTCTGCAGTCGCGAGCACCTGCGCGGCCAGCAGCGCTGCGTTGCGTGCTCCGTTGATCGCCACGGTCGCGACAGGCACGCCGCTAGGCATCTGGACGGTGGCGAGGAGCGCGTCCAGGCCGCCGAGACTGCCGCTTGCAATCGGGATGCCGATAACGGGCAGGGTGGTGTGTGCGGCCAGCACCCCGGCCAAGTGCGCGGCGCTTCCCGCGGCGGCGATGATCACGCGCAGGCCGCGCTCCCGCGCTCCCCGCGCCAGCGCGATCGCCTTATCAGGCGTCCGGTGTGCGGAGGCGATATGGACTTCGTGCGGGATGCAGAGGTCCTGGAGCGTCTCGATGGCCGGCTTGACCACCGGCAGGTCGGACGCGCTGCCGAGAATCACGGCCACCAGGTGCTGGCTGGATTGGGTCATCGGGCACTCCTCGCTGCGGTCCAGCGCTGACGTGCGGATTCACTCAAAGATGGCGCTGATCGACTCGCCGGTGTGGATGCGGCGGATCGCCTCACCGAACAGAGAGGCAACCGAGAGCTGCACGATCTTGCCGATGCGCTTCTCGGGCGGCAGTGGAACCGTGTCGGTCACGACCACCTGCTTGATGGGAGATGCCGCGATACGCTCCGCCGCGTCGCCGGTGAAAACGCCATGGGTCGCGCCGACATAGATGTCGCGCACGCCGAACCCCTGGAGAAGCTTCACGGTCTCCAGCAGCGAGCTGCCCCGCGCGATCTCGTCATCGAAGCATATGACATTCTTCCCCTTGACATCGCCGACGACGGCTCGCACCTCGACCCGCTCGTCGCTCACGCGGCGCTTATCGATGAACGCCAACGGGATGTTCAGGCGCGTTGCATAGGATCCGGCACGGCGGGCGGAACCCGCGTCCGGCGCAAGAGCGACACAATTGTCGAGGCTCAACGACTTGAAGTACTCCGACAGGATCGGGGTCGCGGAGAGATGGTCTGCCTGGCAGCGGAAGAAGCCCTGCACCTGTTCGGAATGAAGGGTCATGGTGAGGATACGGCTCGCGCCCGCCGTCACCAGAAGGTCCGCGATGAGGCGCCCCGCTATCGAGATACGCGGCTGGTCTTTCTTGTCAGAGCGCGCGTACGAGTAGTAGGGGATAACAGCGGTGATTCGGCGGGCGGAGGCCGACCGGAGCGCATCCATCATGATCAGCAGCTCGAGCAGATTCTCGCTGACCGGACTCGAAAGCGGCTGAACCACGAAGACGTCGCGCTCGCGCACGTTCTCCATGATCTGAACAAAGATATTCTCATTCGAGAAGCGCGCGATCTCCGCTTTCCCCAGGGGAATGCCGAGGTGATCGCAAATCGCCTGCGCCAGCGCAGGGTTTCCATTCCCAGTGAATATCTTGACCTTGTCCTGCAACTTCGTGCCTCCGAACCTGCCTGCTGAACGGCCCCACCCCGCTGCGCGGGGGTAGGCTACTGGTCTTCAGTGCAGTGCTCTCCGACCGATATCCGTGCGCCAGTGCGCGCCCTCAAACTCGATCTTGCTCACACCTTCGTAGGCGGCGGCGATAGCACCGGCGACAGTGTCGCCGGTTCCGGTCACGCCAAGCACGCGGCCGCCGGCCGTAACGATCCCTTCGTCGGTCCGTTTCGTCCCGGCGTGGAAAACGGCCACATTCGGCGTGTTCGCCGCGTCCTCAAGGCCACGGATCAGCTTGCCCGATGCGTACTCGCCGGGATATCCCCCCGATGCCATCACCACACATACGGCGGCATCGGCTGCGGACCCGTCTCCGGCTTCGGGAAGCGCTCCCTGGGCTGCCGCATCGAGCAGATCGACGAGGTCGACACCTAGTCGCGGCAGCACGACCTGGGTTTCCGGATCGCCGAAGCGGCAGTTGAACTCGAGCACCTTCAGCCCGCTGTCGGTGAGGATGAGCCCCGCGTACAGACAGCCGACGTAAGGCCTGCCTTCGGCCTGCATCGCCCGGACAGTGGGCTCCAGGATCGTTCCCATCGCCTCCCGGCGGAGGTCCTCTGTCAGTGCCGGCACCGGCGAGTACGCGCCCATTCCACCGGTATTCGGGCCCTGGTCGTTGTCGTAGATGCGTTTGTGGTCCTGTGATGGCGGGAGCGGGTAGAGCCGCTCTCCATCGCACAGCGCCATCATCGAGATCTCAGGTCCCTCCAGGTACTCCTCGATCAACACTCTCTTGCCGGAGTCGCCAAACGCGCCCCGGACCATCGCCTCCTGGATCGCCGCCTGGGCCTCCGCCACCGACTGAGCGATGGTGACGCCCTTGCCCGCGGCCAGCCCATCCGCCTTCACGACGATCGGCGGCGCCTGGATCTCAACGTACGTCAGCGCCTCCTGCGGCTGATCGAATGAGGCGAAGCAGCCGCTCGGGATGTCGTACCGAGCGAGGATCTCCTTGCACCAGATCTTGCTGCTCTCGAGGAGCGCCGCGGCGCGGCTGGGACCGAACACGCGCAGGCCCCGAGACTGCAAGAGGTCGGTCAGTCCCTGGGCGAGGGGCAACTCGGGTCCGATGACGGTGAGATCGATGCGCTCCGTTTCGGCGAAGTCGGCGAGCGCCGGAAGGTCGGAAGCGGAGATCGGCACGCACGTCGCCTGCTGCGCCATGCCCGCGTTGCCGGGCGCGCAGAAGATGCGGGCCGCGCGCGGGCTCTGCGCCAGCTTCCACGCGAGGGCATGTTCGCGGCCGCCGGAGCCGACGACGAGGATACGAAGGCGCGATTTCATCTATTCCTGGTCTCGCAACACGGGTTGGGGCGCCGGTCAGTCATCGGCCTTCGGCTGCGCCGGTCCTTCCGCCGGCGGCTTTTCCGACTCGGCGCGCGCTTCCTGCTCCGCCGAAGCCTTCATCATTTCGAACAGCGCTTCCTCCGCCGCCCGGTGACCTTCCTGGATCTCGCGAATGCGGCGCTTCGTCTCCCGAACCGCCGCCACTGCCGAGCAGAGAAACCCGACGAACGCGATCACGAGACACGCCTTCTGGGCGAGCGCTGCGCCGCCGGTTGGTAGGTTGAACGCTTTGGCGGATTGCGCCCTGTCGTAGGCCATCAGGTACCCGGACATCGACATGAACGCGAGTCCGAGCCAGCCGAGATAGGCGCGGTTGCGGAATGCGCTCAGCCATCCCGCGAGCATCGAAAGCCCGACGATCGTCGTGAGGCTGGCTGCCAGGCGCGGGTTCATCAGTCGCCCTCTGCGGGAGCGAACCGCTCCTCGAGATTCTCGAACCGGACGTACTCGTCCAGCCAGGCAAGTCTCACGGTCCCGGTGGGACCGTTGCGCTGCTTCGCCACGATGATCTCGGCGATGTGTCGGTCGGTATCCAGATATCCCGCCGCCTGGAGTTCCTGGTCACCGTAGTATGATGGGCGGTAGATGAAGCACACGACATCGGCTTCCTGCTCGATTGAGCCGCTTTCCCGCAGGTCCGAAAGCAGCGGCCGGCGCGGGTGGCCGCGCGCCTCGACGGCGCGACTCAACTGAGAGAGCGCGACGACGGGAACCTTCAGTTCTCGCGCCAGTGCTTTCAGCGAGCGAGCGACCTGCGAGATCTCCTGATTGCGGTTCTCGAAGTGGCCATATCCGGAGACGAGTTGAAGGTAATCCACGATAATCAGGTCCAACCCATGCTCGGCCCGCAGTCGCCGCGCCTTACCGCGCATCTGCAGCACGGTCATGGTCGGCGAGTCGTCCAGATACATCGGCGCCTTGTAAAGCTCGCTGGCGGCGATGGCGATACGGTCCATGTCGCCGCGCTCCAGATACCCCTGCCGCACGTTCTGCTGGTTCACTCTTGCTTCCGAGCAGAGCAAGCGAAGGGCGAGCTGCTCTTTCGCCATTTCCAGGCTGAACACGGCCACGCGCTTGTTCTGCGTCTTGGCGATCTCGCTGCCGATGTTCATCGCCAGCGCGGTCTTCCCCATCGACGGCCGGGCGGCGATGACGATGAGATCAGAAGGCTGGAGACCCGACGTGAGCCCGTCCAGATCGTCGAACCCGCTGCCCAGGCCCGTGCCCGGGCGATGAGTTTCCTGCATCTCGTCGATTCGATCGTAGGTCTCGCCCAGCAGATCCCTGATAGCCGTGAACGCGGGAGTGATGGTACGATCGCTGACGTTGAAGATCTCCTGCTCGCACTTGTCGATGATGGTGTCAACGTCTTCATCGCCGGCCGACTGCGCCATGTTGCGGATCTCGCCGGCGGCGCGAATAAGGCCTCGCAGGGTCGATTTCTCTCGCACAATGCGGGCGTAGTGACCGACCGAAGCGGCGGTCGGAGCGGACTCCTGGAGCGCCAGCAGGTATGGCATCCCACCGGTCTGCTCGAGCTGCCCGCGGTCCTGGAG
>JBEKKD010000021.1:0-19083 GCA_050010895.1 Armatimonadota bacterium | reverse complement strand
AGGTCTGATAGGCCTCTTGCAGCGATTCGCTGAAGGCGTTGACGGCGTAGTCGATCTCATCGTCGGTGTGGGCGATGGACTCGTACATGACGGGGTAGGGGATGAGGCCGCGGCGGTAGAGGCCGCGGAAGAGCTCGGTCTGGTATGTGCCCGGGTCGCGGCGGGTGGATGGCGGGCGAGTGGAGTCGCCGGCGCTTTCACTTGGCGTGAAGATCATCTGCGGGCAGACGGGGAGCCCGACCATGCGGAAGGGAATGCCCTGGCGGGCGGCCACTTCGTTGACGCCGGCCTGCAGACGCTCACCCAACTGCCAGAGCCGGCCGATGACGTCCTGGTCGCGGTAGGTGCTGAGGACGACTTCCGCGGCGGCGAGAGAGACCGCTTCTCCGCCGTAGGTGATGGAGATGCTGGGCCACTGCTCCATGATGTCGCGACGGCCGGTGACGGCGGCGAGGGGATAGCCGTTGGCGATGCCCTTGGCGAAGGCGGCGAGGTCGGGGATGACGCCGAAGAACTCGTGAATCCCACCGCGGCGGACGCGAAACCCGGTGACGATCTCATCGACGACGAGCAGGACGCCGGAGCGCTGGGTGAGCTCGCGGACGTCGGCCAGGAACGGATCGCCGGGACGCATGGCGGCGTAGTCGCCGGAGATGCAGACGCAGGCGGTTTCGTTCCCATGGGCTTTGAGGTACTCGGCGTAGGCGTCGGTACCACCATAGGGGATGTTGACGTGGAGCGCGCGCAGAGCAGCGGGCTGCGTGTCGTCCATATTGAGGCCCCAGCCGTGGTAGCCGCAGGTGACGACGCGGTCCCGATGAGTAAAATGGCGAGCCGCTCTGGTGGTCGCGTACATGGCCTCGCCACCGCCCTTGAAGAAGCGCACCATGTCCGCGCAGGGCACGAGCTCGACCATGAGCTTGGCGACGCGGCGTTCGAGGTCGACCGGCAGCGATGTGACGACACCGCGGTCGATCTGCTCCTTGGCGGCTCTGTCAACCTCCGGATGGCAATAGCCGAGGGTGATGGGGCCGCAGCTCAGGCGGAAGTCGATGTACTCGTTGCCGTCGGTGTCCCAGACACGGCTGCCGCGAGCGCGCTCGATCTGAGCGGGCTGGTCGTCTGCGAGCTCTGCAGAGGGGCGCTTGGAGCCCGTGCCCGTGCCCCAGGGAAGCACCTCGCAGGTCTCGCGGTATCGCCGCCAGGAACGCTGCACTCCGTGCTGCCGGCTCCCGAGGTTGGAAAGACTGCTCATGCTGTCCTCTAGGGACGTTCGCCCAATAAGGTAACATTGGGCGAACGTCTTCTTTCAGCCATTCGCTGGTCTTCTGATGACTTTCGCCCTTACTTCTTTGGGCGAAAGTCATCAGGGGATGACTCGCGGCGGCGTCTTTGTGGAGATACCATCCCGTAGAGGCCAGCACCTGCTGCGCGAAATCCACGTGTCGGTTTGAGGACAGTCTGCAGAGATAGGGACGGCCGATGGAGGAATCGCCGATGCCGAAGTCGCAGTAGAGGGAGGTGAAACCGGACAGGGAGGTTGGAATGGACAGAGTCAGGATAGGGCTAATCGGGTGCGGCGGCAGGGGGAGGGAGCATGCGGGATGTCTGAAGAAGATTGCGGCCGCGGAGATCGCCGCGTACTGCGATGTGAATGAGGCTGCAGCCGCGTCGATGCTTCGGGATTTCGGCGGGGACTATGCCACATCCGACAGCGCGCGGATCATGAATGACGGTAGCATCCCTGCGGTGTACATCTGCACCCGACACGATTCCCACGCCCCGCTGGCGATCGCGGCCGCGAAGGCAGGCAAGCATATCCTGATCGAGAAGCCGCTCGCGCTGTCGCTCGAGGAATGTGAGGCGGTAGCAAAGGCGGTGGCGAAGAACGGCGTCTCTCTGATGCCCGCGTTCAAGATGCGGTACTACCCGCTGGTGCAGAAGGCGCGCGAGTTCATCCCCAAGCCTCACGTGATCGTCGGTCAGATGATGGATAACCGCTGGGCCGACACTAGCTGGACGCAAGACCCGGTGCAGGGGGGAGCGAACGTCCACAGCCAGGGGTGCCACACGACCGACATCCTGCGGTACTTCGCCGACAGCGAACCACGGAGGGTGTGGGCGGCAGGCGGGGCGATGACCCATCCGGGGCATCCCTGCATAGACCAGTGCGTGGCGGCGATCCAGTTCGAGGGCGGGACGGTGGCGAGCTGGGTGCAGGGCGATGCGGCGCTGGGGCAGTTCACGAGCAAGTTCTTCTTCGAGCTGTTTGGTGATGGCAGGAGCGTGCAGCTCTACGATCGCCTGAAGAAGGCGACCTTCTTCGACGGCTCCGAGACATGGGTGGAGGAGCGCACCGAAGAGGAGGGTTTCCAGCTCGAGAACGAGGAATTCATCAGCGCCATTCTTGCGGGCAGGGCGCCGGCGCTTACGGCGCAGGATGGTATTCAGGCGACGCGGATGGTGTTGGCCGCCGACGCGGCGATCCGCACGGGCACAGTTCAGGAAATCAGGGGCTAACGGAGGAGACCTACAATGAAGATTGGCATCGTTGACCTCGACACGTCGCATCCGGCAGCATGGATTCCGATCGAGCGCGAGCTTGGTCACGAGATTGTGGGTGTGTGGGACGGCGGCTCGGTTCATCCGGCCGGGTATCCGGAGCAGTTCGCGAAGGAGCACGGCATCCCGCGCGTCTACGGCGCGCTCACCGACATGCCGGCCGATGTGGATTGCGCGATCATCCACGGCTGCGATTGGGACACGCACCTGACGAAGGCGCGGCCCTTCCTCGAAGCGGGGAAGGCGGTGCTGCTGGACAAGCCGCTGGCCGGGAACGCAGCCGATATCGCCGAGCTGCAGCGATTGGCGGCGGGCGGCGCTCGCATCACCGGCGGATCGTCGCTCCGGTTCTGCAACGAAGTGACGGCGTACCTCGCGATACCTGAGAAGGAGCGGGGGCTACCTCACACGGTGTTCTGCGGCTGCGGTGTGGACGTGTTCAACTATGGCATACACGCCTACTCGATGTTGAGCGGGATTCTCGGACCGGGCGCGGTGAGCGTGCGGCACCTGGGCGGACACGTGCAGCGCCACGTTCGGATCACATGGGCCGATGGCAGGGCCGGTGTGATCGCGATCGGGGCAACGGCCCAGTGGCTGCCTTTCTACGCGACGGTCGTCACCGAACGCGCGGTGCATCAGTTCACAGCGGATACTCGCGATCTGTACCGCGGCCTGCTGAAGGTCGCATTTCCGTACCTGGCGGGAAGCGGTCCGGCTCCGGTGGCGATGGACGATCTGGTGGAATGCGAGCTGTGCGCTCTGGCAGCGAAGCTATCATGGGAGGAGGGGGATCGCGAGGTCACGCTGGCGGAAGCCGGAAGGTCGGCGGCGTCGTACAATGGAGCGGAGTTCGCCGTCGGGTACCGCCGGCAGAGGTATCCGAACGCCGGCGGATGATGAGCAGCAGGCGATTCCGTGGCTTTCCCTTCTGAACCTCTGTGCGGTATCTGCGACCTCGGACATCATGCCGGCAAAGACGATCAGTCGTTCAGCGAGCAGGCGCCTGGACGGCTGCCGGACCTGCCTGGTGGTGGAAAGGCGTCGCCTCGGCCGAGACATGGAAGGCGATCCCGGAATCGAAGATGATCTCGCCCGCCGGAGGCGTCGGATGCCACTGCTCGACGGCCATTGGGAGCCCGAGCGGGAGGTAGTAGTCCTCCACCAGGGTCTCGGCCACACGACTGAATGCGTCCTCGCCTGCCTTGGCGAGCACGAGCACACAGCCTCCGCCGCCGGCGCCCATGAGCCCGGCCCCGAGCACGTCCGGAAGCGGCAGGACCGAGTCAACGATCCGATCCAACTCCGGGGTGCTTGCGCCGTAGAAGCCTGACTGGCGCCGGAGTTGGGCGCTCTCCCATGCCGAGCTTCCAGGTCCATCAGCGGCGACTCTGGCCAATCGGGAGATGTGGGCATCAGTGACACTGAGAGAGTTGCTGCTGTAGGGCAGCGATTGCTTCTCACATGCGTCATAGCAGCTCACGCGGTCTCCATCGTGGGTCACGCGCATGAGGCGGCCGAATTCCCGCATCGCCCAGTCATCGCCGCGCTCGCACAGGTCGTGCATGGTGAGGCCGCGATCGACCCGACCCAGGCCGTAGACGGCGGCTCCGCGCACGGGGATTCTCTGCGGGAGAAGCTCCGGATCCGTGGTGCCGAAGCAGCCGGCGGCGGCAGGCTGGTACACTCGCGGATAGCGGTCGAGCAATTCCTGCGGAGCCGCTACCTCCGGAACGTCCAGGAGCAGGCGATATATCACGTGCAGAGGGAGCTGCTCGGGGCTGATATCTGCCAGGAACCTGGCGCGCGGGTGTTCGGCGGAGAGGCCCAACTCCGCGCCGCGCGTCTCGAGCGCTTGCTGCAGATAGAGCAGGGCGAAGCGATAGGCGAAGATGCCGGCGTTGAACGGGCGGCGCTCCTCTTTGCTCTTGATCGCTCGCTGGCACGAGTCGGCTATGATGATCTGGTAGCCGGATGGCAGAGGCATCGGGCGGGTCTCGCGCACCTTCACGGGCGGCTCGAAGCGGATGCCGGTCAGCCCGCTGTGGGATCCCAGCAGCATGGCGGCGTGGTCGCCGGCGCCGCCGCGGGTACCCAGGAACCACTCCGCCTCGCCGCAAGTCGCAGCGAGCGTTTCGGGCGCCAGCCCGAGCTTCCAGAAGTCGTTCAGCGCGCAGGCGACTCCGACGGTCAGTGCGGAAGAAGAGCTCTGTCCCACGCCCTGCGGGATGTCGCCGTGAATGACGATGTCGGCTCCATGCAGAGGGCCGCGGGCTTCCCGGGCGAGCCGCAGCGCAGCCGCCTTGACGTAGTTGATGCTGCCGGTCCTGTCGCGCGTCCTCTGCCTTGGGTCGGCGAGCGCCTCTCTGCGCTCCGACACCTGGGGGTCCTCGATGTAGTCGATCCACTCTCGGGCCCGCGCGTCCTGGGCGATCCCGATCTCCTGGCCCAGTCGGAACGACAGTTTCTGCCGGTGGCTGGAGTCAACGTTGGAGAGTGCGAAGACGTCATCCCGTCGCGGCGAGATCACGAAGATGATCTCGCGCCGATGCCGTCCATAGGGCACCCAGGCGCCCTGGTGTTCACAATGGGGGTTGAGCGCGATTCTGCCGGGCACGCGAAACACCCGGACGCGCCTATCGCCAAAAGACTCCAGGAACCGCTTGGCCGCCTGCTGGCATGCCGACCGCCTGCTCTCTGCCAGGGCGGCATGATCGGAGCCATAGGAACGCGTGAGAGCGCGGCGGATTATAGCGCTGTTAGCGTCGAGGGCCCTCAGCAGGTCTGAGCAGCAGGGGTCCGGCGCCCGGTAGGACCTGGCGGTTCCCGCGCCCGGCCCATCGACGGTATCGGCACGCCCGAGCGCATCGGAGGCGGCCTCCGCGGTTTCCAGCAACTCCTTCGTGTCTATACCGATATTCTCCTGAGCGTTCTCCAGGGGCACGGATCGCACCGAGAGGCGGTGGCGTCGCAGTATCTCGACCATGTCGGTGACGAAGTACTCGCCGCAATCCGAATGGAGGGGAAGCTCGCTCAGGTGCTCTCTCAGCGCCTCCGATTGCCATCCGTAGACGGACGCGTTTACCGCGCGGGTCTGCAGGAGCTGCTCCTTGGTGAACGAGCAATGCCGGCCGTCGGCGGACTGGAACGTCATCACCTCGCCGTCTGCAAGTGCGTCGATAGCCGGCCGCTCCACGATCGCTAGGACCTCGGACTGCGGGTCGGCCGGGTCGGTGCGAATCACTCGGCCCTGGCGGCTGGCCGCGGGGTCGTCCTCGATTTCCCCGGTCATGAAGATCATCGCCGCTTCGGTCGCGTGCAACCGCGCTCTCAGCCGGGAGAGGCTATCCGGGGAGACCAGCGGCTTGTCGCCGCAGAGGAAGTACACCTCGCCACCGGGCTGTCCCCGGCGGCTGACGGCAGGCTGCGGCGAAGCCGCAGCCAGGTTGAGCAATTCCAGGGCCACCATCAACGCGTGGCCGGTGCCCGACTGGGGGTGTTGGTAGACGAACCGGCGGTGCGAGGCTCCGCCCATAGCTTCGCGGACGCGCTCACCTTCATGGCCGATGACTACGAGTTGCCGGTGCGGCCCGATGCCTTCCTCGCAGGCTCGCGCCACCCGGCAGACCGCGGGCACACCGCCCACGGCGGCAAGCACTTTCTGCTCACCCAGGAAGCGTCGCGCGTTGCCGCCCGCGGCGATCACCACGATCGGCACGTCGTGCTGTAGAGCTCCCTTTACGTCACCCGAGGCCGTCCGTCTGCTCCCACGAGATCGCACAGAACCTATGATGTCTCCCACTGATACCCCCGCCTGGCATTACTCCGGCGTCCGGTTCCGCTCAGTGAGTCACATGTGAGCGGCACGAGAACTGCAGCTCGCGCTGACCGACTCGGTCGCTGCTACCCGCCGCACGATCTCGGCAGCGGCTGCTGCCGCCTGCAGCACGCTGCGCTTCCGTCACAACCGCGCGGCCCGCTTGGACAAGCGCCTGCATAGTCGCCAGCCTAGCGCAGCCCCCCCAACACGTTCGATGATATCAGTGGGCATCGCGAATAGTGTACGGAAGAAACGCCAATGGGGAATGGATGTGGCGGGATTGACGTATGGGATATACACGGACTCCGGGCATAATCCCAGGTAGTAGCGCATTTTCTACAAAGAGGGATGCGACTGAGCGTCGTCTGAGCTGCCGGACAAGGCGAGCGTGAAGGCTGGATCGCCAGCGGCCGGGGCAGATCTATGGGTCTTGTTGCAGCGTCAGCTTTCTGCCAACGACGATGCGATAGGGGAGGAAGCCGGCGGCGGCATAGGTGGCGTGGGCGGGCGCGTTCCAGAGCTGCGTGCCTACCGAGCAGAACCGCGCGCCCGATTCGTACCCGCGGCGCGCGGCCACACGCACGAGGGCGAGGCCGATCCCCCGACGCCGGTGCTGCTCATGAACGCCCAGCGACCAGATGTTGAGGCATGGCGCGCCGAGCCTTTCGCTCACGTGTGGCAGCACCGCCCAGCCGATGGCGCCAACTTCCTGGCCCTTCAGCAGCACCCGGGTGCGCATGGGATCAAAGCCCACCCAGGACTGTCGCATGCCGTCATGCGCCATCTCGGCAGGCGCCGTGACCAGCTCGACGGGATCGGCCCAGGCGGCATCGAGAGGGACGGACTTCATGGCCGCGGTCATCATGATGGACTCGAAGTCGTGCTTGTACCCCGCCACCTCCAGCGCGAGCTGCACGTGCGGGATGGTGACGGGGCCCATGGGCTCACCGCCCAGCCACAGGCCCCGGTAGAACGGGTATCCCCAGGCAGGGTGCATGGCCTCGATCTCTGTCGCGCCCCGCGGCTTGAGCCAGTCGGTTGCCGCCGCGACGAGCGTCCCGCCTACCTTCAGTCTGTCTTGCGGGAAGATGAGCATGCGAATGCGCGCCACCACCCTGCCCGCTTCCTGCCAGGGCTCCGACGTCGGCGCCATGCAGGCGTGGACCCATCCGACCACTCTGCCTCGTTCGAGCGCAACGAAGAGGCTGGATGGGTCGAAGTACGACTTGGCCTCGACCAGGGCCGTGAAGAGATCGGGCGTGAGCCGGGCGATGTGGGGCTCATGCTCGGTTTCCTGGTTATAGAGCGCAATCATCCCCTCGAGGCGCCGGCGAGAGTAGGTTTCTACGGTGAAGTCGGCCATTGGCTCGCTTTACTCGGGATCCAGTTTCATGGGGACGCCGATGAACGAGTACATGGCGCGGCTGTGGGGGAGCCCTCGGGTGAATGAGCGCCCGAACACCTGCACGCAGAACGGCCCGTCACCGTCGGCGCGCGCCGCGAACGGCGTGCCGATCGGAAACTCAGGCACTTCGGAGCAGTCCAGACGCGCGACCGCGCCGGGAGGCAGCGGTATCTCACGCGACAGCTTCTTTGTCCCCGCGCCGAGGCCGTGGAAGGAGACCTGGACTTGCACCGGCTTCCTGTCCGGATTGAACAGGTAGTAGATCTGCGACCACTCGGTGTTGATGTCATCGGCTCCGCCGGCGCGGCCCGCCCCCAGCCACCAGGTGCGCTCATCGGTCAATGGGCCGGGGTAGAAGTGCACCGCAGCCATCGCTCCGGGGCAGACCTGGCTCCACATCTCGAACTCGGCGTCGCACATTTCAGGGACGATGGGCTTGTCGGCGGTCACTGTCAGGGCGAATGGCTCGTTGACGTGGGTATGAGTCCCGATCCACGGCTCGGCATGGAGGCAGCGGAAAATGGACTTGAACGGGGGAATCTCCAGCGGATCGGAGGTGGTGCTGCTGCCGTCCGGTCTGTGGAACCGGACGCGCGCGTGGGCGCTCGCCTCTTCGTCGAGATTGTGAAGGAAGAGCAAGTTCCAGGTGTTGTCGCACTGAGCGAGGGGGTGATCGGCCGGCTTCGCGCGAGGCAGTATCCCGCGGTCTACTATATCGCCGCCGGGATAGTACCAGGGGCGCAGCTCTTTCCCGCGCATCGGCACCGCCATGGTGCTTCTGGAGCCGACGACCGAGGTCTGCCCGACCCACCGAGCGCGCCGCGTCGTCTGCGCCACGATCGGGCCGGTGGCGTCGAGCCGCGCCACGTATTCGGACAGGATCGCCACCGGCGGCCCATTCTTCCGGTCCAGTAACTTCGGCCGGCGCTTCCATACTTCCAACTGGGCCACGCGCTCGGCGGGAATCTCTATGGTTTCTTCGCCGCCCAGCTCCCAGTTGCGCAGCAGGTAGCGCACCCGGACCGTCACCTCCTGCTCGGACGGGTTGAGGATGGTGAGGATCTCGTTCTCGTACCAGCCGCGAACGGGGTCCATCTGGAAGCAGTCGGTCATCACCAGCGTGGTCTCGTCGGCAAGCGGGCCTGGATAGGGCGCCACGCCAACCATAGCGTCGGGCACAGGGTCCCAGAGCGTGTAGTCCTCGTGAATCGCCTGGGGAAGGACGGGCACATTCGCCTCCACCGCGATCCAGAAGGACTGGTTGTGGGGCACCTCAGTGAGCGACGCCAGCTCCAGCGTCTCTATCGCGCCCGGGGCGACGGTCAGCTTCACGGCCGTCGGCGGGTGATCGGTGTGGTAGAAGCGCACGGTCACCTTGGCCGAGCGGCGCTGTGGGTTGTGGATGAACAGTTTCGAGGAGCACTCCAGCGGACGGGCCGGGTCTCGGCGGTAGCTCGCGGGCTGGCTGTCCCAGATGTACCCGTCGCTCACGTACCAGAGGGTGCCGTCTCGCTTGAACTGCGGCTGTGACATCGTCGCTTTCCTTCCTCGCACCCGCGCTCAGACGGGTCCATAGTATTCAGAGAGCTGTGCCGGCCATCCTGCCGGTTGGCGGAAGTGAACAATCGTGTGTCGATGCTGTCCACTGCGCTCTTGACAGGCCTGGCAGCAAGGGCCAGAATCCGGAACCAGCAACTCGATGAGGCGATCAGGGCTCGGAGAAATCCGGGCTCTGATCGCGTCTACGGACGTTCGCCCAACGAAGGAACATCGGGCGAACATCTTCTTTCAGGCACTCGCTGGTCTTCTGATGGCTTTCGCTCTCACTGCTTTGGGCGGAGATCATGAGGGGTCCGCGCCGAGCATGCGTACCCGCCAGGGACGATCCAGGGCGCGGTTTCCGACGATGGCAGGACCTCTGCTGTAGTTCGGGAAGATGACGGCGGCGCTCCGCGCCGCTTACACGACGGTGATCGAGAGCAGGATGCGGCTTCGTCGCGGCCGATCGTAACCCATCCCCATACTGCGCTCATGCAAGGAGGCGTATCGTGTCGGAGGTGAATGTCGGACTGATCGGCTGCGGCCCGATGGGTCGCGGCTTGGCTGATTCGCTGGCGAAGCGGAACGACGCTCGGATCGCGGCGGTAGCGGACCCTGTCGAGGCGGCGCGCCAGCAGGCGGCCGAAGCCTATCAGGCGCGCGGGTACGAGCAGTACGAGGAGATGCTCTCGCGGGCCGACATCGACGCGGTGGTCGTCGCAGCGCCGAACTACCTGCACAAGGAGATCACCATCGCTGCCGCTCGCGCCGGCAAGCACGTGTTCTGCGAAAAGCCCATGGCTCTGAACACCGCGGACTGCGATCTGATGATCCGGGCGGCCGCGGATGCGGGTGTGAAGCTGATGGTGGGACATGTGCTCAGGCTCATGTTCCCGTATTGGAGGATCAAGGAGCTCGCGGGCGAGGGCGGGCTGGGCGCGCCGTTCTGCGCGAGCATTCGGCGGGTGCAGCGCTGGTCGCCGAAGGGCTGGCGCGCTCGCCTCGATCAGTCAGGCGGGCCTCTGTTCGAGGTGCACGTGCACGAGCTTGACTTCATGCGGCACCTCTGCGGCGAGGTGGCTCAGGTGAGCGCATACGGCGGTACGTTCGCCACCGAGGGTGTGGATTACTACGATACCTATCTGGTCAACCTGCGCTTCCGCTCCGGGGCGGTAGGCCACCTGCATTGCGGCATGACGACCGGAGGCAACGTGTACGAAGGAAAGGTGACTTGCCCACAGGGCGTGCTGGCCTTCGGACCTGGGTGGGGAGAGGCGACGATGCAGCGGGGGAGCGCCAAGGGGGAGCCGCTCGGATCGGAGAGCCGCGTGGGCCCAGTCGGCATCGACTGGGAACTGGACTCCTTCGTGAAGTGGGTGCTCCGCGATAAGCCCCCGGTCGTCACCGCGCAGGATGGCCGGTCGGCTGTGGAGCTCGCGCAGGCCGCCTATCGTTCGATCAGCGACGGGAAACCGATCGATCTGCCGGAGTGATCCCGTCACCGGTAACCGCGGAACGCCTCAGCCAGCGCCTTCATCCCCTGGGCCATCACGCCGCCATCAGAGCCGAGCCCGATGAACGTGAAGCCGGCCTCCACCGTGTCCTTGACCTGCTCGGGACGCCCGAGGAGGATGCCGGCCGCTTTCCCGGCAGCGCGGCAGGCGTCGGAGACACGTGCCAGGGCGGACCGGAACCGGGGATGGGTGTACTGCAGCGGAATGCCCATGCTGACGCTCAGGTCCATAGGTCCCACGAACAGCACGTCGACACCGTCGACCGCGGCGATCGTGTCCACACGGTCAAGGGTTGCCTCCGTCTCCACCTGCACCACCGTCACAAGCCCGTCATTCGCGCCCGCGAAATAGGCGTCGAAGTCGCGCCCGAAGTTGCTCGCGCGGTTCAGGCTCGCGACCCCTCTGATACCCTGTGGCGGATAGCGCATGGCGGAGATGGCCTGCGCGGCTTCCTCTGCGCTGGTGACGTAGGGAACGACCACGCCCGCGGGGCCAAGGTCCAGCGCTCGCTTGAAGCGCGGCGCCTCATTCCACGCGATGCGGACCAACGGGGCGGCAGCAGCGCCGGAGACCGCCTGCAACTGGTGCACCAGGCTCTCGTGATCGCCCGCACCGTGCTCCAGATCGATCACCACCCAGTCGAAGCCGGCGCGCGCCGCTATCTCGGCGGTAAGGCTGGACCCCAGATTGAGCCAGGTTCCCGCCATCAGCTCACGATTCAGAGCCCTGTGACGTATCCAGTTCATGGTGACCTCACGTGATGTCCTCGCCGGCAGACGCCTGCGCCGCGAGATGCGCGGCGATCGCCGGATGGTGCGGAGATATTCGGGCCGCACGCCGCCTGGTCCTGGAAAATCGGAAGGAAAACTCATTAGGCGAACGTCCGTAGTAGCGGCCGGGGGACAATCGTCCAGGGAGGTCTGCCGGCACGACATAGATCAGGCGTAAAGTCCCCATCTTCCGGTAAATCCTACAGTGGAAGCGTGTCGAGCCGGCCGGGAAGGGGATTCAAATGCGACATAGGCTATTGCTGCTGGGCGTGGTGGGGCTGCTGCTGGCGGCGGCCGCGGTCGCGCAGGCGAGGCCGGCTGCGAGTTCCATGCCGGCGAGCGGTCTGTCAGAGGAGGCGCTGACCTACGACGCACCATGGACGTGGCTACTTGGCGGAGATCCGCTGGTGGGACCGGCCCTGCTGGATAACAACGATGGCGGTAATGACAATGCTATCGGCGGGGATGGCGATGATGATCCCGTGGACCCGGATCGGGGAGCGGCTCAGAGCATCGTATCGGTGCTGCTCAGGGAATCGACCATCACTCTGAACATCACGGAAGTGGACGCGGGCACGGTCATCTTCCAGGTGACCAATGACGGCGTGATCGTGCATGCGCTCGCCATCGACGGGCTGGACGTCAGCACGGACGTCCTCACGCCTGGTGAGACTCAATTCCTCACGGTGGATCTGGTGCCCGGCACCTACACTTTGTACTCTCCGGTAGGCGAGGACCTTCGCAGGGGGATGGAGGCCCAACTCACGGTGCGGTAGACACGCGCCGAGGTAGGTCGCGTACGATAGAGCGGTGATCTATGGCCGGGCGTACTTCAGTTGGTACAGCCACAAGATGTATTTCTCATGGTCTTTCTCACTGTCGAAGCGCGGGATGTGCCTGTTGTCTCCCTGTATCAGGGCACGTGCGCCTGCGCCGAGATAGGCATCTTTGACTACCGGCGTGCCCAGAAGCGCCTGAATCGGCGCCGGAACCCCCGGCCGCGCCCGCCAATGCCGTGAGGATGTGAAGAGATCGAGGTAGAAGCGGGTATCGCTGTCCTCGACCGTCCTCTCCTCCATCCGAACGCGAGGGATGGGGATCCCCGCCAGGGCGGGTCCGATGGCAAATCCCCGCTGCTTGAACTCCCGTACGGTTCTCTCCGTCACCAGGTGCAGTCTGGCCACCACGGCCAACCCGATATCCGGGTCGAGATTCGGCTTCTCGAGGTTCAGATTCTCGGGCCTGGGAGGAGTGAGAAGCTGTTCCAGGATGAAGCTCGCGAAGCCAAGCTCAGTGAACCGCTGAGAGACGCGGTCCGCTTCAGATCTGTTCTCAACCGCCAGGATGCCGCGGGAGTTGTGTATGCGGTAGGTGGCGTCGGCGTGGGTGAGACCGGGCGTCTCGGCGAGGACCGCGGCAAGCTGTTGCAGCAGCTCAAGCGGTATATCGTGTTCTTCGGACTGGACGACATAGATCATCGCTCTGCCTGCTCCTGGGTGAGGCCGCGAGATCCGTTCTCGCAGCAGCTTGCTGGATCGCGCAGATGCCACGTTCATGCATGGCTGCTGACCAAGGAGTTCGCTCGCGCTCCAGCCGGTTCCTGGCATCCAATCGGACGGTCGCGGCAGGTCAGCAAGGCTTGGGCCGGTCAAGGGCGAAGTATGGAGTGGCCCGAGCGGATTGGCTCGCACGGTGCGTGCTGATATCAGAGGAAGATCACATGGCGATCGACATCAGGACATCCGGCGCGCGGGCGACGACGAGGCCGCCCGGATCCATGACAGTCAGAGATCAGACGCCCGTCTGTGAGGCTTTTGAGAAAGGCGTGCTCGCCGACAATGTGCAGTTGGACCGGAATGGCCAGTCGGTGGTTCTCTATGACCTGACTCTGGCCGAGGACGACGGGCCCGGGGCATGCAGCGTTGTCGAGCACGGCCCCGCCGCGCCGACAAGCATCTGCGGCCTTCGGCAGGTCAAGAAGATCCTCCATCTCGACCGGGGAGCGGTCAGCAGCGCACACTTGACCCTCTGCGTCTTCCCTCTGCCGGGTGAGAAGGCCCCCCTGAAAGCGGTGGTGAACGGGCGGGCGTTCACCTACCATCTGGACCGCACGGTGGGACCGGACGAATGGCCGACGATACGCATCCCGGCCGCGCTCCTCAGACAGGGCGATAACGAAGTGGTGCTGTCCTGTTCAGGGGACGCGGGGTGGCGGATAACAGTCGCCCAGAGACATCTCATTCTGCGCAACGACCCCGCGCGACGGGACCGGCCGGGCCGCAGCTTCCGCTCCGCCGACGGCGGCAGGACGTGGGCCGCGGGACTTGGGGACGACGGGAGCCAGGATGGCGAGTTCATGATTCGCCTGCACCTGGGGCAGCACGCCGCGGCCGGCGAGCTCATCGGCCCGGTCATCGATCTCGCGGCCCTGGCAGCCGGCGGCGCGCTGGCTGCCGATGTCAGCGTCAGCTCAATGCGAGCGCTGGCGAGGAAGCGGATCCGCCGCGGCACGAGAATCGAGCTCTCCCTGCGCAGCGGCGATGGTCCGGTGTACGATCCCAAGATCTGGGGAGGCTGGATGCCGTGCAGTCCCCGCGGCAGTGTGAAAGGCGAGCTCCGGCGATTCGTCCAGTGGCGGGCCGTGCTGACCACTATAAACCCCAAGGCTACGCCGGTTCTCGATGCCGTGGAGGTGGAGGCTCGCGTCGTGCCACGACCGCACGACTGGGCGAGGAACCTGACGCTTGCGGACAGCCACAACGAAGAGATCCTCTACACGAGCATGCCGTTCGAGTACGAGAAGTTCGACGAGCCGCAGTTGGTCGAGCTTCGCAGGCAGTACAAGTTGGACGACGTCGTGGCCGGCGCGCAGAGCGAGCTGGAGAAGATGATCAGGCTCCGGAACTGGGTCTCGGCGCAATGGAAGTACGATCCACCGATCCCGTACTACCCCGCCTGGGACGCTCGCGAGATCATCCCGCTTCGTAGAGGTTTCTGCGTGCAGTACGCCATCGTCTATATGCAGTGCGCGCTCAGCCTGGGAATGCAAACGCGGTTCGTCTTCGGGTACTTCCCGAACGTGTGGGTGAAGGGCAACTGGGTCTGCGGCCACGAGGTGAACGAGTACTGGTCCAACGACCTGGGCAAGTGGGTGATGATGGACGCCCACCAGGACGAATGCTTCGTGGACAGCCGGACGGGCGTGCTCACAGACATGCTCGAACTGCACGAGGATCAGCTCGACACATACCTCCCGGGCGGGATCGATGGGAGTCGCGTTCCACTGGACGAAGAACGGCCGAGTGAAGGCGTGTTGCGCTGGAAAGGCGCCGACCCGACGCCCCGGCCGGAGAAGCCGAAGCTCGATGTCAAGTGGGGATATCTGCACTGGATGCCGCGGAACAACTTCTATGCGCATCGGTTTCCGGAGCCGCTCTATCAGGGGCGAACCTGGACCTGGACGGGATACTGGTTGTGGCAGGATGGTCGCACGCCGCGGCAGCCCAAATACAGATGCTACACGCGCCGCCGCAGCGACATCGAGTGGACCATCAACCAGGTCCGCTGGGCGGCCGCATCCACCGACCGAGAGGGAACTGTCCGCATTGCCCTGGGCACTGTCACCCCCGATTTCGACACGTACCTGATCAGTGTGGACGGCGGCGAGTGGCGGCACTGCGGCGACTCATTCGATTGGGACCTCCAGCAGGGGAAGAACCGGATCGAGATGCGGGTACGCAACCGCGCGGGCGTGCTTGGCCGGAGAAGCTGGATCGAGCTGGACTACGCGTAGCACACAGTTGCAGCGTGCCATGAACGGCGTGAGCAGGCGGCGCGAGGCCCCCGCCTGCTCACGTGTCGGGCCAGGGCTTCGGCACCGAGTACATAAGGAACCGCTCGTTGATCTCCCAGATCACCACCGCGGGATGCTGCCGGGCGACCGCATCGGGGTCGGGGTTATTGGTCCACAGGTAGACGGCTTTTCCGAAATGCTCCGACAGGAACGGAACCAGGCTCATTCCGAAAGAGTCGCGTAAGATCACCGCGCTGGGGATCTGGGCGTCCGGTCTCTCGGTGACGAAGCAATCCATGACCGCGTTCTCGATCTCGAGCGCGCGAGCGTCACCGCTCACGATTCGAGCACGCGGCTGGCGCTTCGGGGCAATATATGGGGCCATCTCGGTGAGGTCGCCCTCGCGCAGGCCGCTGAGATCGGCGAGATCGTGATAACGGCCGATCTCCTGAGTCACCGTGACCGAATTCCAGTCCAGCGGCCGCGCGCGAGGGAACCAGCGGTTGAGGCCCGATATGATCTGCTGGTATGCGACGAAGGCGCCCGCCTGATTCCAATGGGTGTCGAGCCGGTAGTAGAGTTGGCAGCGGCTTCGAGACGACATCATGCTCGGCCTCAGGTCGAGGGCGTCCACATTGGACCACTTCCGGAGCGCGCCGAGAAGCTGATCCAGTCGGGACTGGGGGTTGTAGCGACGCACGTAGTCCGGCAGGCGGTCGGGGTAGATCGTATGCTTGTCCGGCGCAACGACGAAGAGGAACCTGATCCCCCGGCGCGCCAGCCAGTCACGGCGGGTCTGCAACGTTCTGGCCCATTGGGACAGTTCCGCTGATGTAAACGGATCGGCCGCGGTGCAGCATTCCGGCTCGCCTTCGTCCCAGTAGTAGAGCCACCCCTCTTTGCCGAGGATGATGCGGCGCGAGGGAGATACCCCGAGTCCCTTGATCTTGAGCAGAGCGTTCGCCCGTACGAGCACATCGCGGAAGCCGAAGCTGATGCGGAAGTGGCGCCGGAAGTATCGAGGAAAGCGCGCAATGGCGCGGACCGCGGGTTCGGGACGAGCCGGCGCATCTCTCGCGACCTCCCTGGGGTCCGTCGCCATATGATGGCGGGCGACAAGGATCGCCCCCGGCAGGTAGATGCCGAGCAAGAAGAGCGCGATCAGCGCGATGTCGAGTTTCGGCCGCGGATTCCTCGAAGCGCGCACCTCGACCTCTCAGAACCGGAAGTAGATGAACGGGCTATAGGTGCCTGCCGCCATCAACATCGATGAATACACGAACACGACGGCGAAGCCGAGCACGGTGGCGGCATCGAGGGCGACGCCCACTGGCGCCGGCAGCGGCTCGCGGACGCGCGCGAGGGCGTTCTGGCAGGCGGGGATCAGGGGCATGGACCCGAGAGTGCCGAGCATGAGCGCGAGCGCAAGCTCGGGATTCAGGAACGCAGCCACGCTGAGCGTGCGCGAGGTGGCCGGCGCGAAGCCGGCCATGGCGGAGAGAAACACCCATGCCTGCGACATTGTCTGGGACCGGAACAGCGCCCAGCCGACCACAATCATGAGCATCGTGTAGACGTGCCTAAGCGGACGCCAGGTGCGTTCGAGCGCTCGTCCCAGACCCACTCGCTCGGCGACCAGAAGGGCTCCGTGGAACATGCCCCAGACGACGAAGACCCAGCTTGCGCCGTGCCAGAGCCCGCAGAGGAAGAACACGATCACCAGGTTGAGGTAGGTCCGCGCCGCGCCGCGCCGGTTCCCGCCCAGGGGGATGTAGAGATAGTCCCGGAACCACCGCGAGAGCGACATGTGCCAGCGGCGCCAGAACTCGGTGATCGAGGCCGAAACGTATGGGTAGTTGAAGTTCTCGGGGAAGTGGAAACCGAACATGCGGGCCAGGCCGATGGCCATGTCGGAGTAGCCGGAGAAGTCGAAGTAGATCTGCACGGTATAGCAGAGCACACCCAGCCAGGCCACCCCTGTGGTGATGTCCCCGGTCGGGAGCGCGAACACCCGGTCGGCGCAGAGGGCCGCGGTGTCGGCGATGATCAGCTTCTTGCCCATACCGGTGATGAAGCGGCGGGCGCCGTCCGCGAAATCGGCTCGCGTGTAGACTCGGCGAACCAGCTCTCCGGCGATCTCGTGATACCTGACGATCGGCCCCGCGATCAACTGCGGGAAGAGCAGGATGTAGAGAGCGAGGTCGAGCGGGGCTTTCCGCGCTTCGGCGTCACCGCGATACACATCGACCTTATACGAGATCTTGTGGAACGTGAAAAAGCTGATCCCGAGCGGAAGAAGCAGATGCGGAACGGGGACGACGGGAATGTGGGTGAGGCGAAGCGCCGCGTCCGCGCTCGCGGTGAGGAAGCCGCAGTATTTGAAGACCACCAGCAGCGCGAGATCGCTCGACAGGCCGATAGCCAGCAGGCGTTTCGCCCAGGGCTTGCCGCGCGTCTGCTCTATCCCGCGGCCGATCCAGTAGTTCACCGCAATCGAGGCGAGCAGCCATCCCAGGAAGCGCCATTCGCCGATCGCATAGAAGATCACGCTGGCCACGCTGAGGACGACGTTGCGCGCCGTCTTCCGCGTCGCGAAGTAGACCGCGAGAACAATGGGCAGAAAGAAGAAGAGGAAAAATGGTTCGCTGAAGATCACCGAAGGACGCCCCTGCGCAACCCCATCGGACGTACTACAACCATCAGCTATCTTCGGTCAGGCGGGCAGGCCGACCTGCTGATATCGTAGATGAGCCGCAAAGAGCCTAATCTGCTAGCAGCGGAAGAAACTCCACGGGCAGGTTCCCAACCTGCCCCACGGGGGGGTGGCAGTGGACTGCCACCCCCTACGAACTGATCTGCTACCAGCGGAAGAAGCGGTAGGGATCGTCCCACTCCTCGGGCTGGTCCAGATAGAGGCCATCGATCCAGCGCTTCTCGCCGGCCTGCGCCGGCTTTCCGAAACGCTCCAGCACCGGTGTCGATCCGGCGACTCCCATGTTCCCGAGCAGACGCGCCATCAGAACGCTCGCCCGACGGTACGTCCGCTTCAGGTTCATCAGCGGCGGCGCGTCGGCGCTGCGCAGTGGCTTCTGCCAGCCAAACTCCCAGGGGACGAGCTGGCAGAAGACGACGTTTGCATTCTGGCCTATGGCAAGGGCGCCGTTACCCACGACCGAGGCGCCGCCCGAGACGAGAGGCGTCTCTCTCGGATCGCGGCTCGCGAGGTCGCCCGGGCTGATTCCCTCGAGCAGAGAACCGGCCTGGAATGGCTCGAAGAATGTGGCGATATGCTCTTCTTTCTTCATCGTGACTCTGAAAGGCAGGAATGCGTTCGCGCCGGCCTCGTCCAGCCCGATCGCCAGCACATACCCACCTGACTTGAGCCAGGTACCGACGGCTGCTGCACTCTTCGCCACTTGCGGCCCGCCGCCAGGTCCGACGATCAATACCTGGTCGGCCGACAGCGCGCCGCCGGCATAGGAGCCGAGCGCAACCCCGGCGGTCTCGAGGTACTGGCGGCCTGCGGCGTCGCAGACGTAAAGCGCCTTTCGACTCGGCGCCGGTTTCCAGGCGGCCGCGTGCTGAATGGCCTGGAGGAGCAGGGCCTCGGCGGCAGGTTCATCCTCAGTCCGCCCGGTCACGTCCACCTGGCAGAAGAGGACCATCCCGTTGCCTTCACG
>JBEKKD010000020.1:0-19094 GCA_050010895.1 Armatimonadota bacterium | reverse complement strand
AGATAGGAGCGGAACGAGCCATCGCCCCATGGAAACCCATTCGGCGGGACCGCCTCGACCGACCAGCCGATCAGGTTGGCGTGCTTGCCCAGCGGCTCGGCGAGCTTCTTCACGGTGTCCGCGACCGCTGTCGCGTACTGGCTCGATGTGGGATCCGAGGCCATCGGCTGCCCGTCGCTATCCTTGACGGCTGCCGGCAGAATGGCGACAATCAGGTACAGGTTCTTCGCCTCGGCCGCCGACATCAGAGCCGACGCCGCCGTCACCTGCGCGTCCGAGGCGTCGTCGACGAGAACGTAGACCGTGTTGAACCCCGAGGCGGCGTAGGCGTCGAGATCGGCGGAGTCGGTCAGTCCTCGCGCCCACGTAACAACCGTCGGTGCGTTCCTGATGCGAAGAATATTGGCTTCTTTGCGGGCCGACAGGGCGGCTGACGTCCCCTGGGCGTGCCCATAGGTCACGAGCAGCAGACATAGCGAGATCGCGAACCAAGCGACGAATGAGAGCGACGCGCCCGCCCCCCGAGGCGGGGCAGCCATCGTTCGTGGTTGTGCCACCCGTGCTTGTTTCATCACTAATCCACCTCCGCAACCGACGCGCTCTACCTAAAGCTTCGGCGAGGGACCCACCGTCCCTCGCCCACGTGATGGCCCATCGTACAATCGCGCTCCGCGCACATGCCGCGATCGCGGGCGAATTGTGCTAGAAGAGCGCCAAATCCGTGTCGGGGTCGAACAGATGGCCCTTCGCCATGTCGAAGACAACGTCCAGCGCTTCGCCGTCCCTGGCGGTAGTCTCGGGCTTGAGTTCCGCGACGAGCGAATGCTTCCCGGCGGCCAGGTACGCGTAGACTGTCGAGCCCATCGGTTCGGTGACATCGACCGTAAGGCTCGCGGTGTTCTCTCCCTCTGCCGCTGACGTCGGATCCAGCGCGCGATCGTAGATGCTATCGGGCCGCGCGCCGAAGATGACGGGCTTGCCCACCCGGCCGGCGACCTTCTCGGCATGTCTGCTGGCGAGTCGCAGCGCGAGCGGTTCGGCGGTGAAGAAGACCGCACCGTCGCGAGTTTCCAGGGAACCGTGGATGAAGTTCATCGCCGGGCTGCCAATGAAGCCCGCCACGAAAAGGTTGACGGGATGATTGTACAGCTCCAGCGGCGCGTCGACCTGCTGCAGCTTCCCGCTGTCCAGTACCGATATGCGATCGCCCATGGTCATCGCCTCGACCTGGTCGTGAGTGACGTAGACCGTGGTGATGCCGAGGCGGCGGTGCAGGCGGATCAGCTCCGCGCGGGTCTGCACGCGCAGCTTCGCGTCCAGATTTGAGAGCGGCTCATCCATCAGGAAGACCTTCGGCTCTCGCACGATCGCCCGACCCAGCGCCACCCGCTGCCGCTGCCCCCCGGAGAGCTGTCGGGGCTTGCGGCCAAGCAGATCCTGCAGGCCGAGCATCTCCGCGGCCTGCTTCACGCGGCGCTCGATCTCCGGCCGTGGGTATTTGCGCAGTTTCAGGCCGAAGGCCATGTTGTCATACACGTTCATGTGCGGGTAGAGGGCATAGTTCTGGAAGACCATGGCGATATCGCGGTCTTTCGGGGAGACGTCGTTGACGAGGCGGTCGCCGATGAAGATGTCGCCTGAGGTGGCTTCTTCAAGACCGGCAAGACAACGGAGCACAGTGGTCTTGCCGCAGCCCGAGGGTCCGACCAGAACCAGGAACTCCTTATCCTTCACCTCGAGCGTGACATCGTCAACCGCGACCACGTTCCTGAAGCGTTTTGTGAGGTTGCGCAGTAAGACTTGCGCCATGCCGGCGACACCTATGGCGGACGGTTCGGGCGAGCCGTGCCCGTTTGGTTTCCCATTGTCGCTACCCGCGTGAATAGGCCTCGGGCGCAGCGGTTTCGCTGCGCCGAGGCCGGCGGGAAGCGCTCTGGAATGAACGGTTGGATTATAGCAGGCCGCCCGGCCACTGACAAGCGAACCCCGCGCCTACGCGCCGCGGTTCTCTCGAGCGGGACACGCTGCTATTCATGCATTGATCCGCCGCCGAACGCCTCCTTGGCCCCTCCGGCGGACAGGGATTCCGGTCAGCATCGGGTACAGGTGACCGAGTGGAGGCAGACAGCATGCTCCCGGCACAGGTCGAGCCGCATCTCTTCGTCGTCATGGGCGGGTCCGGCGATCTCATGCGCCGGAAGCTCTTCCCGGCTCTCTATCACTTGCATGAGCGCGGGCCGCTGAGCGGGAAGACATTCGTGGTCGCCGTTGGACGCCGAGAGATGGATGACAGTGCCTATCGCGCCCTGGCGGCAGACGCGCTGGCCTCGGCCGGCCTGCCCGCGGGTGACGGAGTCGGCAGCAGCTCGATCTGGTGCGCGGAGTGTCTGCACTACCGCTCGATCCATGAAGGCACGGTGGACGATTACCGGAAGCTGGCTGATGAGATCGCCGCTCTCGAACGCATGCACGGTATTCCTGGCAATCGCATCTTCTATGCGGCCCTTCCCCCGCCAGCGCTACCAGGCGCCATCACCGGCCTGGGAGAGTCGGGGCTGAGTAAGAGCCCCGGATGGACGCGGATCGTCGTCGAGAAGCCGTTCGGATACGATCTGGAATCGGCACGGGAGATCAACGCCCTCATTCTTCGCTACTTCGCCGAGTCGCAGGTGTACCGCATTGATCACTACCTCGCGAAAGAGGCCGTCCAGAACCTCATGGTGTTTCGATTCGCCAACGCGATATTCGAGTCGTTGTGGAACCGTGATCGCATCGACAGCGTCCAGATCACGGTGTCGGAAAGCATCGGGGTTTCCGCGCGCTCGGACTATTACGACAAGGCCGGGGCGCTGCGCGACATGGTGCAGAACCACCTGACCCAGCTGCTCGCGCTCACCGCCATGGAGATCCCCGCCGCCCTCGAATCAGCTCTGATCCACGACGAGAAGGCGAAAGTCCTCAAGTCCGTGGCGCCGATAGGGCCCGGCGACGCAGTCTTCGGCCAATACGCGGGCGGATCGATTGACGGACAGCAGGTCCGAGGCTATACGGAGGAGGAGGACATCCCTCCTGACTCCCAGACTGAGACTTTCGTCGCGCTCAGGCTCTTTGTCAACAGCTGGCGATGGCAGGGAGTGCCCTTCTTCCTGAGAACCGGCAAACGCCTTCCCATGCGTACGACGCAGATTGTGGTGAACTTCAAGTGCCCGGTTCTGGCGTGCTTCGCGCCCTTTTCCTGCGACATCCACTGCAATCGGCTGGTGATTGTGCTCGAGCCGAACGAGGGTTTCGACCTCTGCTTCGAGGTCAAAGCGCCGGGGCAGCCATTTGTGCTCAAGACCGAGCGGCTGAGCTTCCGCTATGCCGAGGTATTCGGCGTCCTGCCGGAGGCCTATGAGACGGTGCTTCTCGATTTGGTTCTTGGTGACCAGACTCTGTTCGTGCGAGCCGACGCCGTCGAGCAGGCGTGGTCGCTTTATATGCCCCTCCTGACGGGCCGGCCGCCGGTCCACTCATACCCCGCCGGCTCGTGGGGTCCTGAAGAGGAGGTGGCAGCACTGCTGCAAGGTAGGGACTGGGATGTCCATCCGTGCTAAGCCGGAGGTCCGCGTTCATGCCGACCTCGAATCGCTCAGCAAGGCGGCCGCAGAGAGCCTGGCAGAGATCGCCGCGGCGTCAGTGACGAGCGGCGGCTGGTTTTCACTCGCCCTCTCCGGTGGCGAAACGCCCCGCGCGCTCTTCCAGGTACTGCGGGCTCAATACGAGAGGCGAGTTCCCTGGATGCGCGGTGAGATCTTCTGGGTGGACGAACGGTATGTTCCACCTCAGGACCCGCGGAGCAACTATGGCATGGCGAAGAGCGAGTGGCTCGCGGGCTCGCCGATCCCGCGGGAGAACGTGCACCCGATGGCAACTGATCTGCCAACGCCCGAAGAGGCAGCCCGGCAGTACGAGCGAGTGCTCAGAGCGCATTTCCTTCACCAGTGGCCGCGCATCGATCTCATGGTGCTGGGGCTCGGGGCGGACTGCCACACGGCCTCCCTCTTCCCACGGTCGCCGGCGCTCTCGGAATCGGCCCGGTGGGTCACATGGGCGGAAGCGCCGGTCGGACCATCTCAGCGACTGACGCTGACTCTGCCCGTGATCAACCACGCATCCTCCGTGCATTTCCTGGTGTCCGGGGAAGCGAAGGCGGAGGCGCTCAGGCGCGTGATCGAGGACGGCGCCGATGTGACGAACTGCCCGGCCTCAGGTGTCAGTCCGTCAGAGGGGCGTGTGACCTGGTGGGTGGACGAGGCAGCGGCAAGCAAGCTGTCTCATCCGTAGCCGCGATCTCTCATCTGCGCCCCGTTTCCATGGCTCTGGGACCCTGAGTCTCGAAACCCCTGCTTCTCCGTGCAGGACACTGCCCCGCTCCCTGAGAAGTCGTGACCTTGTGACCTGGCTCTTCAATCTGTTCCGTTCCAGTTCGGCTGCAGGTTTCGTGCTGGTGCTGGCCCTCACCAAACGCTCCCCGGAGACGACGCAGTGCTACGCGACCGTATATCCGCTGACGATGGTACTGCGGATGATAGCGGCACAGCTCATCGTGCTGCTGTTCGTGCGCTGACCGGGCCGGACCGGAACCTTCACGCGCGAGAGCACGACAGCTAGGCGCACCCGTCCCAGGCTTCCTTCAGGTAGCGCACCACGCTGTCACTCGTGTTCTCGCCGATGACTTCGTCAGCGGCCTGCCGGAGGGCATCAGGCCGGCGTCGAGCAACCGCGTGAGTTGCGAACGACTGTAGTCGGAAAGCTACGCGTCTCCATCGAGTAGCGTGCCGTCGAGATCGGAAACGAAGAGGCGCGCCGACCGGTCAGACATCATGCTCGTCCCGCCGCCTTCTTCACCCCTTCGATGTACTCGTCGGTCACCTGCCGTTCGAAGCTACGGAAACCGGCGAGTTTGAACCCGTGCTTATCCGCCAGCGCGGCGATCTCTTTCACTCTCTCGATCGATAGCTCGCGGCCAATGCTGAAGTTCTCATAGCGCTTCTCCAGTGCCAGGATCATCGTCTCCGCCATGCACGCGTACGATGTCTTCGGCGGGAAGCCGAAGTTGAAGTGGAAGTCCACATCGCCGGGCACTTGTACCGCGCCGCCTTCGATCACCAGCACATCCGGGCGCGACCTCACGACCTGCCGCGACACGTCTCGCGGCCGTGCCACATCGCACACCACTGCGCCCGGCTTCAGCGCCTCACCGGGGATGACTGTGTCCACTGCACTAGTGACCGTGATGACGATATCAGCGTCGCGGAGCCCGGCTCTGGCATCAGTCGTACAGGTAACTCTCGCCGTGCCGTTCACGCTTGCCGCCACTTCCGCAAGCCGAGCTTCGTTCCGGCCGATCAGCGTTACCGACGGGCAACGTTCCGCCATGATGCGCACGCACACTTGCCCTATCGATCCCGTCGCCCCCACCACAGCCACCTGCGCCTCTGACGACTTCGTCCCCATGAGCTCCGCTGCCAGGCGCGCTCCCTCGACTGCTGTCCATACCGTATAGCTGTTTCCCGTGGTGACTGCAATATCCACGTTCTTCGCGATCGTGAGCCCTGCATCGCCAACCACTGAGGTCATCGCGCCGAGCCCGACGATCTTCGCGCCGAGATCTTGCGCCACGCGAGCGGCTCGAATGATCTTCTCGAGCACGAAATCCGTCGGCAGATCAAGGAACTGACGGGGGGTGAGGGGGCAGCCCACAAACCAGCCGTGAGCTTCAGCGCCGGTGGGACTTCTGATCCCCGTGATCTCTGACACTGGCTTCGGCGCCATCCGTTTCAGTACTCGCTCCAGCAGCGGCTCCGGCATCAGCCGCAGCAGCGGGTACTTCCGCGCAGCATCCCTCGCGCCGGTTACAGGATGTATGATGAATGCAAATTCGCCCACGGCAGCTCTGTTCCAGTCTTCAGGGGACTATCCGAGCACACGCGCACAGTGCCAGACGATCGCGCGGGTCCCCTATAGGTCCGTCACTCCTGGCCGCCAGTTCATCCTGTCAGAGATCACCAGGTAGTCCTCCTCCGTCAGATCCTCCGGCTTCTTCCCCGACAGCACGACGATCACTCCCTCCATCACGTTCGTGCCGAAGCTCTCACCCTCGATCGCCGGCGTCAGCGTGATCAGCCGGGCCACGCCTCGCCGCCTCAGTTCCTCGACATCTGGCATACGCGTGGTGTTCGTGACGATCACTTTGCCTTTCATGTTGTCGGGCATGTAGCGGCGGATGAAGACGAAATCCCCTGCGATGACGTCGGCCTGCTCGAAGTACCTCGGGTACTTGGTGCGAGTCGTCTCCTGGCTGCTGCCTGTGGGATAGAGCATAGACATCGGGAGTCGGCGCAGGATGGGGAGGAAGAGGGACCCCATCGCGACGACCTGCCACAGCCGCCGCAGCGGGATCGGAACGCCGACCGCGTACAGCAGGTCGCCATATACCATTTCCGCTCCGAGCTCGGGAAACGTCTTAGCCATGCCGGGGCGATCGACACCGGACACCAGCAGCACCCGCTTACCCGACACCTCCAGCGCGCCCTGCTCGACCAGCCCGCGAATCAGCACCGGCTCGAGAATCCGCTTGATCCCGCCGCCGTCCACCACAGGCGTCTGCTGCGCATTACGCGCCATTCTCGCCGCATCCCGCAGCTCATACTTGCGGCCGTTCGGAAGGACGAGATAGCGGTCCACGCCCCCCAGGCCTATGGCGTCAACCTTCCCGTCGTATTGCGCGATCAGCGATTCGGCTTTCTTCACATCGCCGTCGGTGCCGACTCGCTCGACGTGAAACGGCGTGCCTGCAAAGGTCATCTCCACCGACTTGTTGCGCTGGGACGAACCAAGGCTGACGCTGACGACGCGTTTCATGCGACCACCTCCGGCGACTGAACGACCAGGCCTCTCCGAGCGCCCTCAAGTGTCGCCTGCAGCTCCAGCAGCGATTTCGCGCGATTGGCGCGCTCCCGGAAGGCAGCCGCATCGGGGATACCTTTGAGATACCATGCCACGTGCTTCCGCATCTCCCTCACACCCACGTCCTCGCCGCGGTCGTCAATGATCAGCGAGAGGTGCTTTCCAGCCATAGCGATACGCTCTTCGAGCGACGGTGCAGTCGGCGCCGGATCGCCGCGCATCCCCGCCGCCATCTGTGCGAATACCCACGGATTGCCCAGACACGGCCGGCCAATCATCACCGCGTCGCACCCGGTCTCAGCTCTCATCCGAACGGCATCGTCGGCATGGTGAACGTCACCATTCCCGATCACCGGCATTGAAACCGCTTCTCTGACCCGCGCAATCATCGCCCAGTCGGCCGTATCGCGAAATCCCTGCCCGATCCATCGCGGATGAACCGCTATGAACGACAGCCCGACGTCTTCGAACCGCTTCGCGAACTCAACCGCGTCCGGGTACGATCCTCGCCGCCCGCTCCTGAGCTTCACCCCCACCGGCGTCCCCGCGACCGCCGACACGACAGCCTTCACCATCGCGACCGCGCGTTCAAGGTCGGCCATCAGCGCGGCCCCGGCATTGGCTCGTAGCACCTTCGGCACCGAACAGCCCATATTGATGTCGACCATGTCGGCGCCTGCCCCAACCGCGATGTCGGCGGCGGCCGCCACTACATCGGGGTCCGCTCCGAACACCTGGGCCGCGATTGGATGATCGTGCGGCGGGAAATCGAGCAACGTCCTGGTCTTGGCGCTCCGGTATCTGAGGGCGTTGGCGCTGATCAGTCCAGTATAGGCCAACGCGGCGCCCATTTCGCGACAGAGCGTCCGGAACGCAATATCGGTGATCCCGGACATGGGCGCCAGCACGATAGGGGGATCGATGGTCAGGTCGCGAATTCGCATCAGCTCGTACCGTGTGAGTATTCCCAGATAGCCCCGATGCCCTCCAGCGTGAGGTGCGGGAACACGGTGTGTTCGAGCAGGAGATGCTCGGCGACGATGCCGGCATTGCCGCCCGTCAAAACCAGTGGGGCGCTCTGACCGATCAGCGCGCGAAAGCGGGTGACCAATCCTTCTATCAACGCGGCCGTGCCGATCACCGCTCCGATGCGCATGCAGTCCTCAGTGCTCTCTCCGATCTCCGGCGTCGGCGCCCGAAGCCGAACCGGCGGGAGACCTGCCGTCATCTTGGATAGCGCCGCGACACCCGTCTCGAGCCCAGCGGCGATGGCCCCGCCCAGGAACTCCCGTTCGGCCGAGACCGCATCGACGACGGTCGCAGTTCCCAATCCCACCACAACAACCGGCGCGCCCACCCGTCCCACAGCGGCTACCGCGTTCGCCAGACGGTCCGGTCCGAGCTGCCGAGGGTCAGCATAGCGGTTGACCAGCGGCGTCGGCGTATCGCCGTGGATCACCATGAACTGAACGCCATGCTCCTGGCACCACCGCGTCCACACGGACTCAGCATCGGGGACGACCGAAGAGATCGCGACGCGTCGCTGCTCGACCCCGGCCGCGTTCGCAAGGGTATCGAGCTCGGCCCTATCCGGCGCTTCTATGAGCGCCCGCGTGCCAACCACGCGCACCTCGCGCGCCGCCCCATCGTGCCAGACGCCGACGCGAGTGGTGGTGTTGCCAATGTCCACGACCAGAAGCATGCTCACTGTGAAGACCTGGACGCCGCGTAAAGCTCCAGGCCCTTTGACGCAATCAGCGAGCTCACATATCCCATCACGATCAGGAACACGGCCCGCACAGCCGCGATCGCAAGCACGGTGAGTATCCCCTGTGGCGCAGGCTGATCGCTCGCCAGTATCTGGGGAAGCTGTCGAAACGTAAGGATCGTGAGGACAAACACGGCCGCGAGAAGCGCAACCCCGATCGCGAATATGACCATGCCGAACGAGCGGCCGGCCGAGCCGACATGCACATCTTGAGCGGCCATCTTCCTCTCCATCCTTCACTTGATTCTACCAAATCGCACTCCGAGCCGCAACGCGCCCGCAGGGCAGGACTTCGCCGACTGGCGCCGAACGAGGTAGTGTTCCCCACAGGGCTGCGATCACAACACCTCGGGAACCTATCTCGGCAGGACGAGTCATGACACAGGGAATGTCTCCGCGCGAGCGACTGCTGACTGCACTGCGCCGCAAGCGGCCCGATCGGATACCAAAGAGCCTGTCTTTGACTCCCGCGCTGGAGGACGAGTTCCGGCGGCGCACGGGCTCTCAGAACCTCGCTGAGTATTTTCATCTCGAGCCGCGGAGTGTGGGCATCGGCCCCACGCGCAACCGACGCGATTTCTCGGCGTATCTGAAGGACGTGCCCGACGTGGACAGGCACGACGAGTGGGGCATTGGCTACATCTCCGCCGGCTTCTACCACTTCTGGCGCATGGTTCATCCACTCCGCAATGCCCGTACCCCCAGGGATGTGGCGGCATATCCCTGGCCCGACGTCCTCGCGCCGTATCGCTGGAAGGATGTGCCGGAGCAGGCCCGCTCCTGGCAGGACCGCGGCTACCCCGTCTGCGCCGGTCCGGGCTGCCAGCTGTTCGAGACATCATGGTATCTGCGCGGCCAGGAGCAGTTGCTGCTGGACTTCTACGACAACCCCGATGTCGCCGTCGCCATACTCGACACGATCAACAACGTGATGATTGAGGCGATCGAGCGTATGGCCACGATCGGCATAGACGTGCTCCAACTCGGCGACGACGTCGGATCGCAGCGCGCCATGATCATGAGTCCGAACGCCTGGAGGCAGTGGATCAAACCGCGCGTTGCCGCTCAGATCAGCGCCGCGAAGCGCATCAAGCCCGACATCCTCGTCTACTACCACACCGACGGCGATGTCCATCCCATCATCCCCGACCTGATCGAGATCGGCCTCGATATCCTCAATCCTGTGCAGCCCGAGTGTATGGACCCTGTTGAGGTGAAACGCACATACGGCGACTACCTCGCTTTCTGGGGTACGATCGGGACCCAGACGACTATGCCGTTCGGCACTCCGGGCGAAGTGCGGCGCGTCGTGAAGGAACGCATCGAAACCGTTGGTCCGGAAGGCCTCGTACTCGCCCCAACGCATGTGCTCGAGCCCGAGGTGCCCTGGGAGAACATCGCTGCCTTCATCGAGGCAGTCGAAGAGTACGGCACGCTGTAGAATTGCGCAGCGCGTATGGACGAGCGGGGGGATCGCCTCCGCCGTAACGCGGAGGATACTGATGAGTAGCACCCCCCCGAGAGTCGAAATCCGAAAAGCCAACGGTATTCCCCGGCTCTACGTCAACGGCGAGCCGGTTCCAACCATTGCCTACCGGAACCGCATCCACGACGACTACGCGTACATGAAGAAGTTTGCTGATTCGGGGCATCGCATCTTCTTCATGACCCACCTTCGTCGCTGGGACTTCCCGGAGTCTGAGTACTGGCGCGCCGTGGACGAGAAGGTCCGCACCATCCTCGGCTTCGGAGATGATATCTACCTGATCCTCGGCATGTATCTCGCTATGGGGCCGGAATGGGCAAAGGCGCATCCCGGCGACGTCGCGCATGACGAGAACGGCCCCATGGCGCCGCAGATGGAGCGTCACGGCGGCATTCTCACGGTTCCCTACTCCCTCTTCTCGAAGGAGTTCGAGAAGGAGGGCGTTCGCCAGGTCAGGGCGCACCTGAGGTTCGCCCGCGAGCATTCCCTCGCCGACCGCATCATTGGCTTCTTCGTCGAAGCCGGCGCCGCCCAGGAGTGGATCCCCTTCCCTCGAGCGACACAGATGGACTATGCGCCGGCTGTCGCCGAGCGCTTCCGCGAGTGGCTCCGCCGCAGGTACGGCACCGATGCCGCGCTACAGCGGGCCTGGAAGCATGACGATGTGACGCTGGACACAGCGATGCCCCCTACCATGGCGCAGCAGACGAGCCCGACCCGAGGCGATTTCTTCGATCCGTCTCTCGGCAGGCAAGTGATCGATTTCCAGACCTGCTACATGCGGAACATAGGGGATCGCATCCACGCAGCCTGTGCCGCTGCGAAGCGAGGAGCAGGAGGCAGGCTGGTTGGCATTTTCCACGAGCCGCCCATGGAGGTCGGTCCAAGGGACCATGAGTGGCAGCGGGTGATGGAGGATCCCAGCATCGACTTCTATGCCGGCCCGACCTGCTACGAATCACGCAGGGCCGGCATGCCCACACCGGTGCATCACCTTGTGGATTCCCTGCACCTCCTGAATAAGCTCTTCTTCACCGAAGAAGACACCCGGCCGCACACCGTGAAGAAGATAGCGGGCGCGCACGCCCACGCCCATACCCGCAGGGAATCTCGCGATACCATCTCTCGCACCATCCTGCACACATTCACCAAAGGCGTTCTCGGCTGGTATTGGGATTTCCAGTACCGGTGGTTCACGGAGCCGTGGTTCTTCGAGATGTTTGGGGAACTGCAGCGGATCGGCATTGCCGTGCAGAAGGCCCGGCCCCGGTCCGCGGCCGAAGTCGCCGTTTTCGTAGATGAGGGTTCAATACCGTTTACACGCGGGAACAACACGCTGCTTGGTACTCAAGGGCACCGGCTGCTCATCCACGAGATCGGCCGTATCGGCTGCCCGCACGACATCTACCTGTTCGACCACGTCCGGAGGACGGATCTGCCGGACTACAAGCTCTACGTCTTCCTCAACACCTACCGAGTCACGAATGCTCAACGCAGAGCGGTGAAGCTCTTGCGACGGAACGGTCACGTGCTGTTCTTCCCCCATGCCGCCGGATTTATGAACGAGCAAGCGCCGCATCCTGCCTCGGTCAGGAACATGGCGGATCTCATCGGCATGGACTTCAAGGAGTTCGTAGTCCGCCGTCCGGCCACCGTGATCACCTGTGATCGCGATCACCCTCTGGTCAACGCTCTACCGGTCGGCCACACCTTCGGACATTTCCCTCGGTATCTCAGGACGTCACTGTCAGGCGGCAGCGAGGAGAACCCGCTCTTCCCGCCGGTCGTTCCGGTCTCGCCGATCTTCTGCGTCGATGACGCGGACGCTGTGTCTCTGGGCTATTACGCCTTCGACGAGCTGCCCGCGCCGGTGGCCACAAGCCGGCGAAAGCTGAAGCCCGACAGCTATGATGATCAACGTTTCGTTGCCTTCGCGGCAAGAGAGAGTGGGGACTGGACAAGCGTCTACGCCGGAGTGCTGGCGATGTCCTCAGAGTTCCTGCGGGGCCTCGCCCGGTTCGCCGGCATGCACATCTACTTGGATACCGACGACACCCTCTACGCCAATGACCGCCTCATCGTCCTGCATACGAATTGGCGGCCCGGGGCGGTTCGCACGGTCCACCTTCCGAAGCGGACAAACGTGTATGATGCGCTCGCGGGTGGCAAATTGGTGGCGCGCAACGCGCGGGAGTTCACTGTGGCCGTGCGGCCCAGGACCACGTACGCGTTCTTCCTGGGATCCAGGCCGCCCGAGCTCTGACGCGAACGGCCTATGGCTACCCGAACGCGAGATATAGCGCGAAGAAAGCTCTCTGCACTGCCTGCGCGAGGGGCTTCAGATTCCCGTAGTCCTTCGCCTTGGCTGCTGACTGCAGGTTCCCCAGGGCCTGCGTCTCCGTCGCCAGCATCTCCGCTAGCAACTTCTGCCTCTCTTCGGACCGCGGCTCGTGCCTGAACTGCAGCACGCCCTGCCACGACACCGACACCGCCTCGAGCTGCCTCTGGAGATCCGCAATATCCCCGTCAGTAACGCCGGCGATCGCGGCCTGCGCCGCCGGCTCCATCACATCGTGGAACTTGGCAAGCTGATCACCGAACCAGCGGACCCCGCTGCGCTCTCTGATCTGCAGCCAGATGTGGCGGATCGGTTCCAGCACCTTGTGTGCGCCGGCCAGATCGCCGGCCTGTGCCTGTGTCACTGCGGTTGAGATGGCGGTGCTGATCGCTGCCAGATCCCGCTTCCACAGTCGGTCCGCCCGGTATTCCGGTGGCGGCGCGTCGTAGTACTGCCGCACGAGCATCTGCCAGGCTACTCGCGTCCCCTCCAGTTCCGACCAGGCATTCTCCTTGTCCCGCTGATGAGTCGCCAGCAACGCCTGCTTATAGTTGTCGTTGAACGCTTGGTACAGATCGATGAAGGCTGGCGCGTTGGGGTTGTAGCCGCCCGCACAAAGGTGCGTCGCTGATAGAGCCATGGTCAGCAGCGTCCCCACCACCAGGGCGACACCAGAGCGCATGCGCCAGAGAGAGCGATGGAACATGGCTGAGTCCTCCGGAGAAGATGATGCCTCGCGCGCGTCTCGTCCTTGCACGCGTCACGCGCCGTTGTGTCGGTCCCAGCCATTCCGGGCACGGCGGAAGGCCCTCATTGCTGGGCCCGCGCTACGCGCCGGCCAGAGCCTGTGCGAACAGCCTCGTCGCCGCGCGGAAACCTTCCGGTTCCCTCCCCGCGACGATCACGCCGACCATGATCGCATTGACGCCGATAGTGCGAGTGAGCAGCGCCACCTCCTCCGGCCGGATGGCCCGCTGCGTCGGCACGATGATCGGCATAGCCGTCGCCTGCCGGATCCTGCGGTACGCCGCCAAGTCAGCCGCGCTCAACGATCTGCCGTATCCCTCGTGTGGCACGACCGCGGCCTCCAGAAGCTCGAACCCGAGGCCCGCGTACTGAGCCAGATCATCCGGCTGCCATGAGTGATCTACTGCGATGGCCCTCGTCAATCCCTCGAATCCTACCAGCCAGGCCGGCATGTCGTGCGCATAGAGATCGAAGAAGTCCAGGCCCATCGCCGCCAACTCGTACATTTCACCGGGGGTTGGCAGGCATTCCCCGGCGCCGGGTACCACGCCCGTTGGCAGCCCAGTCGCGAGGATCGCCTCGAGGTTCCGCCGCTCCGTCGCCAAGTCCCCGAATCGGGTGCCAGATGCCTCATGGTGGACGCGCAGGTGGACCTTCAGCGCGTCCGCCCCACCGTCGGCGGCGGCGCGGGCAAGACCGGGTGAGTTGGTCGGCAGACTGGCGATGAGGGCCGGCCGTTTCGTCAGCAGCGAGAGCAGCCGGCCCGCCACCCGCTATGCCTCGCCCAAGCGGCGCATGGACTCGAGTTCCATCGCGATCAGCACAGGTGGCAGCTCAACGATCGACGCCAGCCGCTCGATCGCGCGCGCCAACGCGCGCTCGTGCGCGTCTTCGTTCACGTCGCCGCCGAACCGAATCTCCTCGTCCGTTCTGATCAGCCACCCCAGCGCCTCTCGCAGATACCGCGCCTTCGACTGCGGATACTGGCGCTTCGTAAGCTGCTGGTACTGGCGATGCATCCGCTGGACCAACTCATCCCACGGAGCGTCAGCAGCAGCGCTTCGCGCCGGCGCCGCGGCGCCGGACTGCTGAGCGGCCTCGGTGGCAGCGGTCGACGACGCTCGCGCTCTGTTCTCGGCCGCCTTCAACATTTCCCAATCGTCCACGGTGCTGCCATCGATCAGGCGGAACTGGATGCGCCGTCCCGCGACCAGCTCGAGTGCGTTCAGGATCGAATTGCGGTTCGCCGCGGTTTCGAGATGCCCTGACAGATGCCGTTCGCTCCCTGGGATCGTCAGCACCAGCATGTCACTGTCGAGCACGACCGGCACGGATGCCTGCATCGCCTGATTGAGCGGGCCGAATCGGTCCGATCGGATCAGCACCACATCCGTCGCCTCCCGCCATACCTTCTCCGGTGTCGGGTGACGCAGCGGGTATGTCTTTTTTGGAAGCGTTCGGTCGTACTGGTATCGTCGCTGCTGGTCGCTCAGTACGCGGTAGGCTTCGTTGATGAGCGCAAACCTCTGCGCATTCTCATTGTCTCCCGGCTTGACATCGGGGTGGTACTGACGTGCGAGCGCGTAGTACGCGGCCTTGAGCTCCTCCGGCGTCGCATCGCGGTCCAGATCGAGAACATCGTAGTACGTCGTGGGCCTCTGCGTCGGCGATTCCTGCATCTGGGGTCCTTCTTGCGACATTCTCACCTCCGTCCGAGCGGCGGCGTCGTCCGTCGCTCGTCGTCAATGTCCGTGCCGCCGCTACTCAGTGCGACGAGCAGTTCAACCATCGTGATCAAGTCCAAACGATTGTGATGAAACACCGGAGCGATGACTCGCGCATCCTGCTCCCGCACGTAGCAGTGATACCGCTGCGGAATCTCATGCGACGGCACATCCCCGCTCCTCCATCGCCCACAGAGATGCCGCTCCAGTGTTTTCAGTTGGCAGTTCGGCAACTGCGCTCGCCATCGCCGGCGTGATGGATGGAGCAGATCGAGGTGCGCGAAGGACGACTCGGTGCGGAGCCGGTGGTAGACCATCCGGTCTCGGATGAAAGGCCAATCGAACGCTTTCCCGTTGAACGAGATCATCAAGTCAACCTGTGGCAGTAGGCTCGCGAACTGACCGAGCAGCGCCGCCTCCTGCGTGTAATCGCGGGCGAAGTACTGCGTCAGGATCAGGTCGTCGCCGTCGTACCTCACGAGCCCGATCAGGAACAATGGCCGCCCATGAAAGCCCGCGGTTTCGGTATCGATCAGCGCGGTGGTATGTGGCGTCGCCCTTCCCAACAGCTCCACATGCTGCGGCAGGCCATCCGCCCCGAGTTGTTCCGCCGCACGTGTGAAGACCCCCACATACGCCTCCACCAGGTCGCTGGCCTCCGAGTAAATCTCCTTCAGCGAGACGTCACACGCGAACACATCCCCGTACGGCGTCTGACACACAACCCCCTCAGGGAAGCACTCGGCAAGGTCCGACGAGACGCGAGCGACTGAAGCATCGGCGCAAGCCGTCGCCAGACCGGTGCGTCCCCCGGTCGGCTCCGCGTGCCCGCGGCGTAAGGAGGAAAGACGCAGTTTGAGCACCTCAGACAGCATGGACTGCCTCGCTGCGTCCAGTGTATAGGTCAGCCAAACCGGCGTCAAGCCGGCGCCCGCGCGTGTCATCCCGCGGGAGGAAAAGCTTTCGTTGCGTCGGTACTCCGGCTTCGATGCCCGGTCGTCCCCCGCTTCCTACAGCCCAACCCGCGGCCGCCGCACATTTCGCAAACGCCGCGTCAGTTGCTCGGCGGGAGAGACCGACTCCGGCGCTTTCGCCGGCTGAGTCGGCGCCTCGACGGCCGTCGCCCTCCGGGGCGCGTGCCGCTTTCGAGGGACGTATGGCTCGCGTTCCAGCAGATAGTGCAGCATCACCAGCGCGGCTTCCTTGTCCGGGATGGGGTACCCATGGCCCAGGTCCGGGTCCATCTGCTGCGCCGGCTGAGTTACCGGAAGCCCCACGCATGATGGGCAGCCATCCTCGCACGCGCAGTTCTCGATGGTCGCGAGTGCATGGTCCATCAGCTCCGCGAACAGCTCGTATCCTCTCTCCGCGAAGCCCATCCCTCCCGGCTGGCGGTCGTACAGGAACATCGTCGGACTGCCCGTGTTGCTCGAATCCACGATTCCACCGACATCTAGCCGGTCGCACATCGCCAGCAGCGGCAGCATGTTCACCGCAACGTTCCTGATCCCGACCATCCCCTCGATCGGCTTCAGCCCGAACGCTCCCGGCAGGGAGAGGGCTTCTTTCGGCGGCGTGTACCAACACGCCGCGGTCTCCAGGTGCTGCGCGGGGAGGTCGAGCGCGGACCTGCCTATGTTCTCCTGCGTGTAGAACTTGATCTTCTTGAACGCCGTTGTGCGCCATGTGACCGTGGCATCGCCGAACCGCAAGGCGCCGCGCTGCCACTCCCGTTCGGCACGCACCTCCCCGGCGCGAATGCTGGAATCGAGTATCGCCTGGGTGTAGTAGTCGACATCCTGGCGCTCGACGTACGCGGCACGGCCTTCGATGTCGAGCCGCCTCACCAGATGGGTACCACCTTCGTGAAGGTACACGCCTCCCGGGTACACCGTCTCAGGAGCGCTGATCGCATCCACCGTACCGATCACCCGGTTCCGATCGGTCGTATCCATGATGGCATAAGTGCCGTCCGACGCGCACCGCAGGCTGGTCTGCGCCGCGGGATAGTCCGTGCTCGACCAGTACCACGCGCGGTCTATCTGCTTCATCTGGCCCACTTCCTCAAGTATCTTCGCCACCGGCACAGTGTGCTCGCCAAAGAGAGCCGATTCCTCCTCGCGCACCGGCAGCTCGAACGCGGCGCAGCGCAGGTGGTTCGCGAGCAGGTACGGATTTTGGGGGTCGATCACCGCATGCTCAGGCGAACGGCCGAAGATAAAGTCCGGCCGCTGCATCAGGTACTGGTCGAGGGGATCGTTGTATGCGACCAGGATGACCAGCGACTCCTCAGCGCCGCGGCCTGCTCGCCCTGCCTGCTGCCACAGAGAGGCAATCGTGCCGGGATAGCTGACGATCAACGACGCGTCCAGACTGCCCACGTCGATGCCGAGCTCGAGCGCATTCGTGCTCGTCACCCCCATCAACTCGCCCGAAAACAGCCGCCGCTCGATATCGCGCCGCTCCTCGGGCAGATAGCCCGCACGGTACGGGCGAACTGAGTCGGCGAGCAGCGGGTTGTACTTCTCGAGCGTCTCCGCCGTGTATCGATAGAGCAGCTCCGCGACAATGCGAGTGCGCGCGAATGCGATCGTCTGCACCCCCCGACGCAGCAGCGACACCAGCAGGTCGTGCGCCTCCTCGTTGCTCGACCGCCGCTCCATCTTCGCAGAATCAACATGCGGCGGGTTCCACAGGATGAAACGCTTCGGCCCCTTCGGGGACCCGTCGCAGTCGACGATCTCCACCCGCTGTCCGACCAGGTTCTCTGCAAGCTCCTTCGGGTTTGCAATGGTCGCCGAACACATCACATAGGTCGGCGATGAGCCGTAGTGCTGGCAGATGCGGCCCAGCCGGCGCAACACGTTGGCGACGTTCGATCCAAAGACACCGCGATAGGTGTGGATCTCATCCACCACGACGTACTTCAGGTCAGAGAAGAAGCTCCCCCAGCGACTGTGGTATGGCAATATCCCTTGGTGGAGCATGTCCGGATTCGAGAGAACGACATTCGCCTCGGTGCGCAGCTTCCGCCGCGTCGTCGCTGGCGTGTCGCCATCATAGGTGCCGCACCGCACCAGTCCACCCAGATCGGCGTGCGAGTCGGCCAGCCGGCGCAGCCCCCGCACCTGGTCCTGCGCCAGCGCCTTCGTGGGAAAGAGATAGAGCGCCTTCGCCTGCGGCTCTCCCAGCAGCGCTTCCAGAACGGGAAGGTTATAGCATAGCGTCTTGCCGCTGGCCGTCGAGGTCACGATCACTGTGTGCCGGCCCTGCCGCACATGCTCCACGGCCTGCGCCTGGTGAGAGTAGAGTCGGCTTATCCCAAGCTGCGCCAGCGCCCGCTGAAGCGGCTCGGGAAGGGGCGGCTCCAGATCGCCGTACGCCGCCTCCCGCGCCGCGATCTCCTCCGCGTGGACGATCTGCCCGCGATAGCGCGGAGAGGAAGTGATCTCATTCAGAAACTTCAGGAAGTCTGTCGCCACTCGGGTCCTGCCCCGCTGCAGAATGGGCGAAGTATAGCACGGATGTTTGTAACAGGCAACTAATATTCCCAGACTTGACAATTCAGCGACTGGGTGTCATAGTGACATCAGAACTTTATAACATAAAGGCGTTTAGATGACAGAGAGACATATGGGAGTCGCCGAGTTCAAGCGACGCTTCTCCGACATCATCGGCGAGGTGAGCCGGGGCGGGGACCGGATCATCGTGGAACGGCGTGGAAAACCGCTGGCCGCCTTCGTGCCACTCGATCAGGTTGATACTCGGACACCCGGCCAGCGGCTGGCGGCGGTGGTAGGTTTCGGCGGAGCAGACGGCGACGAGTTCTGTGAGTTCATGAACGAGGTCGTGAGGGAGCGGCGCAATCGAATGCCGCGGCCCGTGTCAGAGATGGGCGAATGATCCTCGACACCGACGTGCTCAGCAGGATGGCTTCCGGCAGGGCGTCCGGTCACATCGCTGATGAACTGTCGAGGCTGACGGGCGCTGTCCACACGACATCAATCAATTGGGCCGAAGTCTGCTATGGAGTCGCGAGAAGCCCTCGAGGGCAGTGGCTCCGCCGCGCCTATGAGGAGT
>JBEKKD010000019.1:0-19211 GCA_050010895.1 Armatimonadota bacterium | reverse complement strand
CGAAGCCACGCCTTCACGGACGTTCGCCCAACAAAGTAACACCGGGCGGACGTCTTCTTTCAGGTATTCGCTGGTCTTCTGATGACTTTCGCCCTTACCTTACTTCTTTGGGCGAAAGTCATTAGCGCTTCTTGAACTGGAATCCGCGCCGCGCCCGCTTGCGGCCGTACTTCTTGCTTTCCTTCACACGCGGATCGCGCGTCAGCATGCCCGCCCGGCGCATCGGTGAGCGAAGCGCCTCATCCATCGCCACCAGCGCCCGCGCGATGCCGTGCCGGAGCGCGCCCGCCTGGCCAGCGATGCCGCCGCCGATGCACTGCGCGCGGACGTTGAAGTTGCTCGCGCTGCTGACGATCTCCAGCGGTTCGCGGACGACCAGCTCCAGCGTCGGCCGGGTCACGTAGTTCTCGAGCGTGATGCCATTGACGACGAACTGGCCCTCGCCCGCCGTGACCCACACCTTCGCGGTCGCGTTCTTGCGGCGCCCTGTTCCGTAGAATTCCTGAGCCACGAATGCCTTCTCCTATTCCTCTGCGACGCGTGCATGAGGCGGCTGGTACGCGACCGGGCCTTGTGCCTCATGGGGATGATCGCCGCCGGAGTACACCTTCAGCTTTTTTAGCATGTCCCGCCCCAGCGGGGTATGCGGCAGCATGCCCTTCACCGCAGCGCGGAATGCGCGCTCGGGGTTCTTCTTGAACAGATCGCCGTAGGGCTCGACCTTGAGCCCGCCAGGATAGCCGGAATGCCGGTAGCGCATCGTCTTCGCAGCCTTGCCGCCGGTCAACACGAGACCGGCCGCGTTGATCACGATGACGTGGTCTCCTGTGTCGACGTGCCGCGTGTACGTCGCCTTGTGCTTGCCGCGCAGCACGGCCGCAACATCCGCCGCCAGCCGCCCCACTACCAGGCCCTGCGCGTCGATCAGCAGCCAGCGCCGTTCGACCTCGGCCGGCTTCGCGGAATAGGTTCTCTTGCTCATCATCCTCATTGCAGCCCGTTCTCACTTCGTAGGATCGTATATTACCGCCGGCGGGCGCAGCCCGCAACCCGCGCCGTCATCGTCATACTGCACGTGGGCCAGGCACAGCCCGCAGGCCGCCGCAGGCCCCCGCCGGGTGGGCGGCCTCTCGCCCGTCCGCAGCGCCGTCTCCAGCGCCTCCGGGTCGAGCTCCGAGCGGCCTACTGCGAGCAACCCGCTCACGATCAGTCGCACCATCCGGTAGAGAAAGCTGTCCGCTTCCGCGGTGATCGCGATGCGATCGCCGCTGCGCCGGCAATCCAGCCGCAGCAGTGTGCGCTCGGTCGTCGCAGTCTCGGAGCCGCTCGCCTGAAAGGCGCGGAAATCGTGCCTTCCCAGCAGCCGCTCCGCCACCTGCGACATCCGCTCGACCGACAGCCTGTCCGGCACGAGCAGCGCGTATCGTCCCGCGATCGGCGACGGCGTCGCCCATTCGATCACGGTATACCGATAGATCCGGCTCCGCGCGCACCGCCGCGCGTGGAAGCTCTCTCCCACCTCTTCGCACGCCTGCACCTTCACATCCGGCGGCAGGGCGGCGTTTAGCACATCCGCCACCCGCTCCACCGGCACCGGGCGGGTGGTCCTGAAGTTCACCACCTGCCCGACGGCGTGCACCCCCGCATCCGTCCGGCCCGCCCCCACCACTTTGATCGGCTCGCGAAGCGCCCTGGAGAACCGCTCTTCCAGAACGCCCTGCACCGTCCGCAGTCTCGGCTGCCGCTGGAATCCGTGGAACTCCGTCCCGTCATACTCCAGCGTCAGCTTGATATTCCGCATCCACGTCTCTGGCTGGTCGCTCCGGTACTTCAGTGCCGAAGCCCCATCGTTCCGGCCTAGTCCGGGGCCCGGTAATCCACGAGCTGCAGCTTGACCTGCGCGACGCCGTCGCCGACTCGCAGGCCGATGCGCACGATGCGAGAGAATCCGCCCGGCCGGTCCTGATACTGCGGCGCGACGTGCTCGAACAGGTGGCGCACGGAATTCTCGACCGAACTCGGGCTGCGGCCGGCATGGGTGATCTTCTCGATCTCGCCGCCCGACGGGGCTTCTCGATGCGAGCCCTCCTTCATCTTCACAAGCCCGGTCCTTGGCATCAGCACGCGCTGCGCGAGCCGCCGGTGATGGATGGTATCTTGCCGCGCCATCCCGATCAGCTTCTCGGCGATTCGCCGCGCTTCTTTCGCCCGCGTCTCCGTCGTGGTCACGCTTCCGTGCCACAGCAGAGATGTCACCAGATTGCGCAAGAGGGCCATCCGCTGGTCGGTCGGAAGACCGAGCCGACGCCCGTCCATTCTATGTTTCACGGCGGATCTACCCTCCTACTCTTCCAGGCCTTCGTCGCCTTCGTCGAAATCCTCATCCTCGCCCTCGGGCGGCAGCTCGCCGCCGCTGGTGAGCTTGAGGTCCATGGTGGCCAGCTTGTCTTTCACTTCCTGCAGCGACTTGCGGCCGAAGTTGCGGATCGCCATCAGGTCCGACTCGGTCCGCTGCACCAGCTCGCCGACGGTGGTGATGCCCTCACGCCGCAAGCAGTTCGAGGTGCGGACGGAGAAGTCCAGGTCCTCGACGCGAGTCTGGAGCTGCCGCACCGCCGCGGACTCCTGCTCGGGCGCGCCCGCGAGCTCCTCCTCCTGCTGTTGGAAATCGAAGAAGAGGATGAGATAGCGGTCCAGGATCTTCGCCGCGTCGCTGATCGCATCCGCGGGATCGATGGTGCCGTTGGTCGTCACTTCCAGCACCAGCCGGTCGAAGTCTGTCATGTGGCCGACGCGAGTGGGCTCGACCCGGAACCCGACATTGCGCACCGGCGTGAAAATCGAGTCTACCGGAATCGCCCCGATAGGCCGACGGGAGGTATCGTGCTCCTCCGCCGACACGTAGCCCCGGCCGCGTTCGACTTCCATCTGGATGGCGAGCGTCGCCTCTTCGCTGTCGAGTGTGGCGATGTGGAGGCCCTTGTTGACGATCTCCACGTCCGCGGGCGTCTCGACGTCCGCGCCCAGCACCTCGCCCGGCCCGGCGCGCTCGATGCGCAGGATGCGGGGCCCCTCGCTCGGCGGCTGCGAGATATCCACGCCCTCCGGAGCCTCCAGGACTCGGATGGCCAACTCCTTCAGGTTGAGCAGGATCTCGGTGGTGTCCTCCACCACTCCGGGGATCGTGGAGAACTCGTGCAGCACTCCCTCGATGGTGACGAAGGTGATCGCCGCCCCTGGGATGGACGACAGCAGCACCCGGCGCAGGGGGTTGGCCAGCGTGGTGCCATAGCCGCGCTCGAGTGGCTCAATCAGAAACGAACCAAAGCGCGGATCCTTGCCGTCATCCAGCCGCTCGATTCGAGGTGTCAGTGTATCGATAATCATGGGATTCCTCCCCCGTCTGCAGTCTCAGGGTTACCGCGAATAGAACTCGACCACCAGATCCTCTTGGACCTGGGTGTCTATGTCAGCCCGCCCCGGCAATGCCAGCACGCGGCCCTGCATGGCATCTCCCTCGATCTGCAGCCAGACCGGGAGCCGCCGGCTGCCCGCCCGCTCGACAGAGTGGACGATGGCGGCGAGCGGTCGGCTCTTCTCCAGGACGGAGACGGCCTGCCCGGGCTTCACCAGGTACGAAGGGATATCCGTCGGGATATCGCTGACCGCGAAGTGCCCGTGCGCGACCAGTTGCCGGGCCTGCTTGCGGGACGACGCGAACCCCAGCCGGAACACGACGTTGTCGAGACGGCGCTCCAGCAATTGCAGCAGCGTCTCTCCCGTGATGCCCGGGCGCCGCTCGGCCTCCGCGAAGTAATTGCGGAATTGCCCTTCCAGCACGCCGTAGATGCGCCGCAGCTTCTGTTTCTCGGTGAGCTGCAGGCCGTAGGCGGAGGGACGGCGCCGAGCATGCGTCTTGGTTTGCTCGCCGGGGGGATAGGCGCGCTTCTCGATCTCGCACTTGGGCGTGAGGCAACGCTCCCCTTTGAGGTACAACCGTACTCCCGCTCGCCGGCAGAGCCGGCAGACCGGACCAGTGTAACGTGCCATGTCAGATCATCCTGCCAGTATTCATTCGACTAGATCCGCCGCCGCCGAGGCGGGCGGCAGCCGTTATGCGGAATGGGCGTAATGTCGCGGATGCTGCTGATCTCCAGACCCGCGGTCTGCAGCGACCGGATCGCCGTCTCCCGGCCGCTTCCGGGACCCTTGACGTAGACATCGACCCGGCGCACGCCGAACTCCGCGGCCTTGCGAGCGGCCGTCTCCGCCGCCAGCCGAGCTGCGAATGGCGTGCCCTTCTTCGTGCCCTTGAACCCGACCGAGCCGGAGCTTGCCCAGGAGAGCACGCCTCCGTCCGAATCTGTCACGGTCACGATGGTGTTGTTGAATGTGGACTGGATGTAGGCGCGCCCGTACGCCGACACCCGTCGCTCTCTCCGCTTCGGTCTTGCGCTGGTCCTACGACCCATGATGCGTTCTCCTCACATCTATCCCGTCTATCATCTACGCCTTCTTCCTGCGCACGCCCACGGTCTTCTTCGTTCCCTTGCGGGTGCGGGCGTTGGTGCGGGTGCGCTGGCCGCGGACCGGCAGGCCGCGCCGGTGGCGCATGCCGCGGTAGGAGCCGATCTCGATCAGCCGCTGGATGTTCCCCTGCACCACGCGGCGCAGGTCACCCTCGACGCGCAGATTCCGCTCGATGTAATCGCGCAGGCGCGTCATCTCGTCCTCGGTCATGTCCCGCACGCGGGTGTCGGGGCTCACGCCGCTCTCGGCCAGGATCTTGCCGCTCGTGGTCCGGCCAATACCGAAAATGTAGGTCAGAGCGATCTCGAGCCGCTTCTCTCGCGGCAGGTCCACTCCGGCGATTCGTGCCATCCGGCTCTCTCCTTACCCCTGCACCTGCTTGTGCTTCGGCTTCTCACAGATCACCCGTACCCGGCCGTGCCGGCGGATGATCTTGCAGCGGTCACACATTCTCTTGACCGACGGTCTCACTTTCATCTCACCATCTCCCATCTCGTCCCGTTGCTTCGGTACTTCAGTGCCGAAGCCCCATCGTTCCCGTTGCTTCGGTAACTCGCGGCCGAAGCCAAGATCTCTGCCACTCTATCCCTCGGCCGGCGTCACCGTCACCTCTTCGCCCTGCGCCCGGCCCGGAGGCGCGTCCCGCTCCGTCAGAATCTCGCACCCGTGCTCGGTGATCGCGACCGTGTGCTCGAAGTGCGCGGACAGCGATCCGTCCCGCGTTCGGAACGTCCAGCCGTCTCGCTCCTGGATCACTTCCCAGGCGCCTTCGTTCACCATCGGTTCGATCGCCAGCGTCATTCCCGGCACCAGCTCGGGCGACTCCGCCCGATCGCGGTCCACGAAGTTCGGCACGTGCGGCGGCTCGTGCATCTCGCGTCCGACGCCGTGCCCCACCAGCTTCCTCACGACGGAGTAGCCGTGCGACTCGACGTGGCCCTGGACCGCCGCCGAGATGTCCACCACGCGGTTGCCGGGCCGCGCCTGCTCTATTCCCTTGTACAGCGCCTCTCGCGTCACGCGAATCAGGCGCTTCGCCGCCTCCGAGAGCGGCTCGACGCCGACCGTCGCCGCTCCGTCCGCGATCATCTTCTCGACCGTGGCGCCCACATCGAAGGACACCACCTGTCCCTTCTCCAGCGCGCGGTCACCCGGTATCCCGTGCACCACCTCGTCATCTATCGAGACGCAGATGTGCGCCGGATAGCCGTACAGCTTATAGAACGACGTCACGCCCCCGAAGCTGCGGATGGTCGCCTCCGCGATCCGGTCCAGCTCTCCCGTCGTCACGCCGGGAACCGCTGCCGCCGCGAGCCGGTCGAGCGTGAGCGCCACGATCTGTCCGGCCCGCCGCATTCGGGCGATTTCGTCTTCGCTTTTCAGTGGTATCCGTTCCCCCCGCGCCCGCTCCACCTTGCGCTTGCGGATCACGCCTTCATCTCCCCCAGTCCGTCCAACAGCCGCTTGATCGCGGCCATCACGTTATCGACTCCGATGGTCCCGTCGATCTCGTGCAACAGGCCCAGATCGCGGTAGAACTTCAGCAGCGGCTCCGTCTGCTGCGCGTACACCTGCAGCCGGTTGCGCACCACGTCTTCCTTCTCGTCCTCTCGCTGGATCAGCGTCCCGTCGCACTTATCGCACACGCCCTCCACCTTCGGGGCCATGGTGTAGATCTGGTAGATGGCGTTGCACTGGGAGCAGGTGCGCCGCCCGCTCAGTCGCCGGAGCAGTTCCTGCTCGGGGACGTTGAGGTAGATCACCGCGTGCAGCGGCTGCCCGATGCCGGCCAGCCGCTTCTCCAGCGCTTCCGCCTGGGCGACCGTGCGGGGGAAGCCGTCGAGCGCAAAGCCGCGCTGCGCGTCCGGCTCGGACATCCGCTTTTCCATCATATCAAGGATCAGCTCATCTGGCACCAGGTCGCCGCGATCCATGTACGGCTTCGCCCGCTGGCCCAGTTCCGTCCCGCCCTTCACGTTCGCACGCAGCAGGTCGCCGGAGGAGATATGCGCGACACCCCATCGCTCCTTGAGGGCGCTCGCCTGCGTGCCCTTGCCGGACCCCGGAGGCCCGAGCAACACCAATCGCGTCATCTGATGAATCCTTCGTATTGGCGCATAACCAGGTGCGCCTCGATCTGCTGCAGCGTATCCAGCGCCACGCCCACCAGAATCAGCAGCGAGGTGCCGCCGACGACGGTGAAACTTTGTACCCCCGTGATTCTGGGCACGCCGTAGGAGAGCAGGGCGATGATGCCCAGGAAAATGGCGCCGGCCAGCGTCACCCTGCTCAGCACTTTGTCCAGGTGCCGCTCCGTCGGCCTGCCCGGCCGGATGCCGGGGATGAAGCTGCCATACTTTTTCAGGTTATCCGACACATCCGCCACGTTGAAGCTCACCGCGGTGTAGAAGTAGGTGAAGAAGACGACCAACAGGAAATAGAGCGCCGCCGCCACCAGGCTCCTTCCTGGGCTGAAGAAGTCGGCGATGCGGGTCATCCAGATCCCCAACTCGCCCTTCGCTCCCGAGAGGAACTGCGCGATCTGCGCCGGCAGCAGCACCACCGCGATGGCGAAGATGATCGGGATCACGCCCGCGGTGTTCACCCGGATCGGCAGGAAGGTGCTCCCGCCCGCGTAGATGCGAGTCCCGACCACTCTCTTCGCCGACTGAATCGTGATCCGGCGCTCGCCCTTGGTGATATAGATGATCCCGGCGATGGTGATCAGCCAGAGCACCAGCAGCCACAGGATCTGGATCCAGTTGTAGATCCCGGCATGCCAGCTCTTGTAGGTCGCAGCGATGTCCAGCGGCATGCGAGCCACGATCCCGGCGAAGATGATCAGCGAGACGCCGTTTCCGATCCCCTTGTCCGTGATCCGCTCGCCCAGCCACATCAGGAAGCAGGTGCCGCCGGTGAGGGTGATAATGATCGGGATCAGCCCCAGTCCCTTCACCTCCAGGATCGAGCCGCCGCCCTGCACCTTGTACTGCTGCAGCATGACGCATGTCATGGTGGCCTGCAACAGGCCGAGTATGATGGTCAGCCAGCGCGTGTACTGCGAGATCTTCGTCCGCCCGGCCTGACCCTCTTTCGCTAGCTCGGCGATGCGCGGAACGGCGATCCCGAGCAACTGGAAGATGATGGAGGCATTGATGTAGGGCATGATCCCCATCGCCAGGATGGAGAACCTGCGGAACCCGCCGCCGGTGAAGGCGTCCATCAGGCCGAGCAGGCCGCCCTCGGTGAGCTTGGCCATCGCCTCTTTGTTCGCGCCCGGTATCGGTATGTGCAGCCCGACCACGTAGATGGCAAACATCCCGAACACGTAGAGGATGCGCCGACGCAGGTCGGGCAGTCGATATGCAGCGATGATTGGGCCGAGAACATTGGCCACGTCAGATCTCCTCCACGGTCCCTCCGGCGGCCTCGATCTTCGCGCGAGCCGCCGCGCTGAAATGATGAGCGCGCACCGTAAGCGCCTTGTTCAGCTCGCCCTCGCCCAGCACCCGCAGTCCGTCCCGCAGATCGCGCACCACGCGCCGGTCTTTCAGCAGCTCGGGCGTCACCACCGTGCCGGCGTCGAACGCCTCCTGCAGCCGGCCGACGTTGACCAGCGAGTACTCCCTGGCGAATATGCCGAGGTTGCGGGCCGACTTGCCCATGCCGCGCCGCTTGCGCAGACGGCGGTAGAGCGGCGTCTGGCCGCCCTCGAACCCGCGGCGCACCTGCTCCCGCGCCTTCTGGCCCTTCATTCCCCGGGTGGAGGTCTTGCCGTGGCCGGAGCCCATGCCCCGACCGACTCGCTTATTGCTCTTTTTCGCCCCTGCTGGGGGACGCAGATCACCAATGTTCATATCGGTCCTCGTTCACGCTGCTTCGGCGCTTCAGCGGCGCCGTCGGCCGGAGTGCCGAAGCCACAGCTCCCGTTCGTCAACAGCTTCAGTCGCCTCGGGCGACCGGCTCCCGACCACCGCCTCACGCGCTTTCGTCGGCGACGCTCTCGACTTCGACGAGATGGTGCAGCTTCTCCACCATGCCGCGGATGGCGGGGTTATCCGGCCGAACCACGGTGCGATTCAGCTTGGTCAGCCCCAGAATCTGCGCTGTCATTTTCTGATCCTTCGGCCGCCCGATGACGCTGCGGCGAAGGGTGATGCGCAGCCGGCTCATTGCTCGCCTTCCTCTTCCGTCGTCGCGGCTACCGGAACGTACGGCAGGGCCGCGAGGTGATACTTGTCGCCGATCTCCTCCGGTTTCCGCCCCCGGCGCGCGGCCACTTCGCGAATCGTCTCCAGGCTTTGCAGGCACCTCATCGTCGCGCGGGCTATGTTGATGGGGTTGTCGGAGCCCAAGGACTTCGAGAGCACGTCCTTGATGCCGACTGCCTCCACCACCGCGCGCACCGCGCCGCCCGCGATCACGCCGGTCCCGGGAGAGGCCGGCTTCAGCAGCACCCGCGCCGCCCCGAATCTCTGCTCGATGGGATGGGGAATGGTTCCGCCCAGCAGCAATACCTTGACCACGTTCTTCTTCGCGTCCTCGGTGGCCTTGCGCACCGCCTCCGGAACTTCCGCCGACTTGCCAAGGCCCACGCCCACCGATCCGCGGCCGTCACCAACCACCACCAGGGCGTTCCATCGCAGCGTGCGGCCGCCCTTATGCACCTTTTGCACCCGATTGAGCGCGATCAGGGTTTCTTCGATCTGGTCGGCATCTTCCTCGCCGCGGGCGCGGTCGGGTCTGTCGCCGCCCGGCCGGTCGCCGCCGGGCCTCCCAGCGCCTGGCCTACCGGCACCCGGCCTGCCAAATCGCGGTCCTCTACTACCTCTGTCTTGCAGCATTGCGTCTCCGTTCGGCAGAAACTCTTCTCGTTGCTTCGGCGCTTCGGCTCCGAGGCGCCACCCGTGCTACGGACGTTCACCCAATGACGCAGCATTGGGCGAACGTCATTAGAACTCCAGCCCCGCCTCGCGGGCGCCGTCGGCCAGCGCTTTCACGCGGCCGTGGTACAGATAGCCACCCCGGTCGAAGATGACCGAAGTGATGCCTTTCGTCTTTGCCCGCTCGCCCAGCGCTTTGCCGACCGCCGCTGCGGCGGTGGAATTGCCTCTCGCGGCACCCTCGGCGATCATGCCCGGCTCGCGAGAGTCGGCCTCCGCCAGGGTCCGTCCGGCGTCGTCGTCGACCAATTGCGCGTAGACGTAGCGAAGGCTGCGGAACACGCACAGCCGGGGTCGCTCTGCGGTGCCCCGCACCCGCTTCCGTACCCGCCGATGGCGCTTGACGCGAGCCCCTTCTTGATGATAGCCAGCAGTCACCTTCTCCTTGCTCCTTCAGCCGAATGGCCGATCTCTGTATGAGCCAGACTGCAGCGGCGCGAGCGCCGCGCTACTTCGCGCTCTGGGCGGCCTTGCCGGCCTTGCGCCGGATGCGCTCGCCGCGATAGCGGAACCCTTTGCCCTTGTACGGCTCCGGCTTCTTCAGCAGCCGGATGCGGGCGGCGGTCAGGCCCAGCTCTTCTTTGTCGACGCCGCGCAGCGTGAGCCGCACCGAGAGGTACTGGTTCTCCAGCGTCGGCACGAACGTATCGATCTGCGCGGTGATCCCTTCCGGCAAGTCGAACGGCACCGGGTGGGAGAACCCGAGCTGCATATTGAGCTTCTGGCCCTGCGGCTGGATGCGGAAGCCCACGCCGTAGAGCTCGAGCACCTGCTCGTATCCCTGGTTCACGCCCTGGACCATGTTCGCGATCAGCGAGCGCGTCAGCCCGTGCAGCGCGCGGTGATTCTTGCTCTCCGTCGGCCGGCTGACGAGGATGACCGCGTCCTCGACGGTGATACCCATGTCCTCGGGCAGCGAGCGCGAGAGCGCGCCCTTGGGCCCGGTCACCGTCAGATGATGATCGCTCAGCTCCGCCGTGACGCCGGCGGGCAGCGGAATTGGAGCTTTCCCGATGCGAGACATTGCAGCTCTCCTACCAAAAAGTGCGGCTGTTCGGCGCCTGCTACCACACGTGGCAGAGGACTTCACCGCCGATGTGCCGGCGGCGCGCCTCCCGGTCTGTCAACACGCCCTGGGAGGTCGATAGTATCGCCACCCCGAGGCCGCCCATGACTCTCGGGATCTTCTCCGCGTCCACGTACAGGCGCACGCCCGGCTTGCTGATCCGCTTGATGCCGACGATCACGCGGTCGCGGTTGGGCAGGTATCGCAGATGAATGCGGATCTGCCCCTGGCGCTTGTCATCCACCAGGTCGTATTTCTGGATGAAGCCCTGCGCCTTCAGCACCTTCGCCAGCTCCATTTTCAGCTTCGAAGCCGGGATGAGCACGTGCTCCTGGCGGACCAGGTTGGCATTCCGGATTCGCGTCAGCATATCGGCAATCTGGTCGGTCACAGCCATAGTTCTCTATCCCTACCAGCTCGACTTCGTTACGCCCGGCAGCAATGCCCGGTGCGCCATCTCGCGGAAGCAAATGCGGCACATGCCGAAGCGGCGGATGTAGGCCCGCGGCCGGCCGCAGAGCTTGCAGCGGTTGTACCCGCGGACCTTGAACTTCGGCGGTCGCTGAGATTTGACAATCAGAGATGTCTTCGCCATCTGTCTCCCTGCCTGTTAGGCTTCCCGCAGCGGAAGACCGAACTCCCGCAGCAGCGCCAGGCATTCTTCGTCCGTTCTCGCCGTGGTCACGATGGTCACGTTCATGCCCTGCACCCGCGTGACCTTATCGATGTCGATCTCCGGGAACACGCTCTGCTCTCGCAGGCCCATATTGTAGTTGCCCCGCCCGTCCACCGCCTCGGCCGGCAGGCCGCGGAAGTCACGGATGCGCGGCAGCGCCAGGCTCACCAGGCGATCGAAGAACTCGTACATCCGGTCGCCCCGCAGCGTCACCTTGCAGCCGATCGGGTTCTTCTCACGCACCCGGAACTGCGCGATGGACCGCTTGGCGCGGGTGATCACCGGCTGCTGTCCCGTGATGATGGCGAGGTCCTTCATGGCGCTGTCCAGGATCTTCGGATCCTGCGTCGCCGCGCCCACACCCATGCTCACCACGATCTTGGCGAGCCGGGGCACCTCCATCACCTGGCGATACCCGAATCGCCGCGTCAGCGCCTCGACGATCTCCTGCTGGTAACGATCTTTCATCCGCGGTCGAGGCGGCGCCTCGACCTGCGGCTCTTCCGGCTGCGCTTCCTTTTCTTTCTTCCGAGCAGGCATCTGCTTCCCTTACCTCAGACCTCACACGGTGTTTCGGGGACCCAGGGCCCCCGGGACCGTCTATCCCGTCGTCCTTAGTGCAGCGCGGATCGCGTCGTCCGCTGCTACCTGATAGCGTCGACCGGTTCGCTGCATCGCCGGCAGATTCGCACCGGCTTTCCCTCCACCTCTCCGGCCCGCACCTTCGTCGGCCGATCGCAGCGGGGACAGACCAGCATGATGTTGGCGATGGCGATCGAGCCCGGCTGCTGCGTGCGCCCGGACTGGAGCTGCTGGGCGCGGCTGGCCCGCCCCCGGGGCCGGCTGTGCTTGGTCACCATATTCACGCCTTCGACGACCACGTGCGTCTTGTTGGGCAGCATGCGGAGCACGCGCCCTCGGCGCCCCGAGCGCCGGTTCGCCTCGCGCTTCTGCGCCTCCGGATCGAACCGCTCCACTTCCTCGGGGGTGAGCCGCGCCTCGCGCGACCGCCCCGAGCGCACGAACACCGTATCCCCGACCTTGATCGACACCGTATTGGGGCGTTCCTCGGTCTTCGGTTTCATCACAGCACCTCCGGCGCCAGGGAGACGATGCGCATGAACTCCCGTTCGCGCAATTCTCTCGCCACCGGCCCGAAGACGCGGGTCCCTCTCGGGTTCTGCTGATCGCCGATCAGCACCACCGCGTTATCGTCGAAGCGGATGACCGATCCGTCGGCCCGCCGCAGCGGCTGCGTCTGCCTGACCACCACCGCCTTCGCCACCTCGCCCTTGAGCACCGCCGAGCCCGGTGTGACTTGCTTTACGGCAACGGTAATGGTGTCGCCCACCCTGGCGTACTGGCGGTGGGAGCCGCCCATCACCCGGATGCACTCCACCACTCGCGCTCCCGAGTTGTCCGCTACCTTCAATCTCGTTCGGAGTTGAATCATATCATTGTCACCTGTCCAGAATGCCTCTACCCGGTGCGCCGGACGATCGCAGGCTCACCTGCTCGCCGCCTGCTCCCGTTCCCTCTTGGCCGCCTCCACGATGGACTGCTGCAAGTGAGGCGGCACCTCCTGGTAGTGGGCGAATCGCATGCTGTAGCTGCCCCGGCCGCCGGTGATCGAGCGAAGCTCGGAGGCGTAGGTCGCCATTTCCGCCAGCGGGACCAGCGCGCGCACGACCTGGTAGTCTCCCTGCGGCTCCATCCCGAGGATGTTGCCGCGCTTGGAGTTGAGCGCGCCGATGACGTCGCCCATCTGCTCCGCGGGAATCACCACCTCGGCCTCGACGATCGGCTCCAGCAGCGCCGGCCCTGCCTCTTCCATGCCCTTCTGCAGCGCCTGCACGCCGGCCAACTTGAACGCCAGGTCGGAGGAGTCCACCGGGTGCGACGATCCATCGTCGAGAATGGCGCGCACGTCGGTGATCGGGTAGCCGGCCAGCCCTCCCTGATCGAGGGCCTCGCGGATGCCCTTCTCCACCGCCGGAATGTAGTTGCGCGGCACCGATCCGCCCTTCACTTCGTCTACGAACTCGAATCCGGCGCCCCGCGGCAGGGGCTCCAATCGCACCCACACATCGCCAAACTGCCCCCGCCCGCCGGTCTGCTTCTTATGTCGCCCCTGCACCCGGGACCTGCCCCGGATGGTTTCGCGATAGGGGATCTTCGGGGCCCCCGTTTCGACTGCGACGCCGTACTTGCGCTGCAGCTGTTTCACCACGATCTCCAGGTGCAGGTCGCCCACCCCGGAGAGAATCGCCTCTCTCGTGTCCGCGTTCATGGCGTAGACCACGGTCGGGTCTTCCTCCACGATGCGGGCGAGCGCGCTCCCCACCTTATCTTCATCGGCCCGCGACTTCGCCCTGATGGACACCGAGAACACCGATGCCGGGGCCTCGACGCGGGGCAGCACGATCGGATTCGATTCGTCGCACAGGGTATCGCCGGTCACCGTCAGGCGCAGCTTCGCCACCAGTCCCATGTCGCCGGCGACCACGCTCGGCACGCCGGTCTGCTTCCGGCCCGCCGGCATCAGCAGGGGGCCGATCCGCTCCCGCTCGCTGTGGTTGGCGTTATAGACCTGGGCGTCGCTGTGCAGCGTTCCCGAGTACACCCGGAAATAGGTCAGCCGTCCTGCATAGGGGTCGGCGGTGGTCTTGTAGACCAGCGCGCTCATCGGCGCCTCCGGCTTGCAGGGCCGCTCTTCCTTCTCGTTCGTCCGAAGGCTCGTCCCCGCCGCGGCCGGCATTTCTTCGGGCGCCGGGAGGTCGGCCACGATCGTGTCCAGCAGCGTCCGGACCCCCATCATCCGTACCGATGCCGCGGCCACCGTGGGCGCGACTTTCCCCGCGATCGTCGCCGTCCGCAGGCCCTGCACGATCTCCTGCGGAGACAGCGTCTCTTCCATCAGGTACTTCTCCATCAGCGTGTCGTCGGCCTCGGCCGCCGCCTCGATCAGCTTCTCCCGGTACTCGGCCACGGCTGCCGCCATCTCCTCCGGGATCGGCGTCTGCGATTCCTTCGCGCCGTCCGTGGTGTAGGCGACGCCCTTCACCAGGTCGATCACGCCCCGCATGTTCGCCTGATCGCCCATGGGGATGGCGACCGCCACCGCGTTGCAGCCCAGCCGCTCTCTCACCTGCGCCAGCGTGCGAGCGAAGTCGGTGTGCTCTTTATCAACCTTCGTGATCGCGATCAGCCGCGGAAGCTGCCTGGCGGCCGCCTGGCGGGCATATCGCTCGGTCTGAACCTGCACCCCTGCCAGCGCGTCCACCACCACCACCACACCGTCCGCCACCCGCAGTCCGGCGGCCACTTCACCCGCGAAATCGGCGTATCCAGGCGTGTCCAGCAGGTTGATCTTGCGCCCGTCCCACTCGTGCGGCAGAAAGGCCATCGAGATGGAGATCTTACGATCGATCTCCTCCGGGTCCGTATCGGATGCCGTGGTGCCGGCATCGACCGATCCGAGGCGTTCCATGACGCCCGCGGCATAGAGCATCGCCTCGGAGAGCGACGTCTTGCCACACTGGCCGTGCCCGATCAGCGCCACGTTGCGCACTCGACCGCCTTCACTCAATTTCATGCCTCAGAAGCCTCCTGCCGTCCCGGACGCACGAGTTACTTCGCCTTCTCCAGGATCTGAACGACCGCCCATCGTTTCGTCTTGCTCAGCGGCCGGGTCTCCCGGATTCGCACCCGGTCGCCCACGCCGCATTCGTTCTCCTCATCGTGGGCCGCATAGCGCGTGCTGCGGCGGACCACTCGCTTGTACAGCGGGTGCCGCACCAGGCGCATCACCTCCACCACCACGGTCTTGTCCATGGAGTTGCTGGTGACTCGGCCGTCCCGGCTCTTCCGACTGCTTCGCTGCTCCGCTGTCGCTTCAGACATTGCCTTCTCGCTCGTGCAGAATCGTCATGATCCGGGCGATGCTCTTGCGCACCTCCCGGAGCCGACGCGGGTTCTCCAACTGCTGAGTCGCCGCCTGGAAGCGCAGGTTGAACTGCTCCTGGCGGTCCTTCTCGAGCTGCTCTTGCAGCTCGTGTGTGGTCATCGCTCGAATCGCTGCTGCTTTCATCGCATTCTCCACGCCGCCTCAGGCGGCGCTCTCCTCCGCAGCCTCGCTGGCGCCGACATCCGCGCGCATCACGATCTTGGTGCGGATGGGCAGCTTGTGGGCCGCCTTGCGCAGCGCTTCCTTTGCCACCTCGGGGGCGACGCCGCCCATCTCGAACAGCACCCGCCCGGCCTTCACCACCGCCACCCAGAACTCGGGAGAGCCCTTGCCGCTTCCCATGCGGGTCTCCGCCGGCTTGGCGGTGACGGGCTTGTCCGGGAACACTCGCACCCAGACCTTCCCGGCGCGTCGTATGTAACGCGTCATGGCGACGCGGGCAGACTCGATCTGCCTGCTGCTCATCCAGCAGTTGCCCATCGCGACCAGGGCGTACTCGCCCGAGACAATGGTGTTGCCCCGGGTCGCTTTACCCCTCCGCCGGCCCCTCTGCTGTTTCCGAAACTTGACCTTGGACGGCATCAACATTGCTCTGTTGCTCCTCTGCCTGCGCCTGCTCGGGCGCCGCTGCCTGCTCCGCCGGCGCCTCTCCAGGACCTGCTGCCTCGACGTCGCCTTCCGCCCGGCGCGCCGGGCCCACTCGCCGCCAGCCCCGCCGCGGTCTCTCGGTGGGCGCCGCTGCCGGCCGCTCGGCGCGCGCCTCGCTGGGCCTTGCCTCGGGGAGCACGTCGCCCCGGTACACCCACACCTTGATCCCGATGTTGCCGGAGGGAGTGCGCGCCTCGGTGAATCCGTAATCGATGTCCGCCCGCAGCGTGTGCAGCGGAATGCTGCCCTCGCGGTCGCCGTACTTGCGGGACATCTCCGCCCCGCCCAGACGGCCCGAGCAGAGCACGCGAATGCCCTTCGCGCCCGCCTTCATCGTCCGCTGCAGTCCCTGGCGGACCGCCCGCTTGAAGGCGATGCGGCGCTCGATCTGTCCGGCGACGTTCTCCGACACCAACTGCGCGTCCAGCTCCGGCTGCCGGATTTCCTGGACGTTGATGTGCACTTTGCGATTGAGGATCCGCTCGATCTCGGCGCGGATGTCCTCCACCCCTCGGCCGCCCCGGCCGATGATGATCCCGGGCTTGGCGGTGTGAAGCGTGAGCTTCAGCATATTGGGCGCGCGCTCGATCTCGACCCGGCTGATGCCGGCGTCAACATTGCGCCCGCGGCCGCCGCCACCGCCGCCGCGGCCGACGTCGGCGAAGCGCTCGCGCAGCATCCGTCGCACCCGCGCGTCCTCCAGCACCCATTCGCGGTACGTGGCCTTGCCCGCGTACCACCGGCTATCCCAGTCTCGGATGTAGCCCAGGCGAAACCCTATCGGGTGAACCTTCTGTCCCATCCACGTCTCCTTGGTAGACCGGCCTACCGCTCCTCGTCGCTCAGAACGACGCTGATATGGCTGATCCGCTTCTTGATGCTGCCGATGCGGCCGCCGGAGGCGAACCGGAAGCGATCCAGCGTGGGCCCTTCATCGGCATAGGCCATCTCGATCCAGAGATCGTCTCGATCCATGCCGTGGTTGTTCTCGGCATTCGCCGCCGCGGAGTCGATCACGCGGCGCACCACTCGTGCGGCGGCGTGCGGCAGCACCGCCAGGAGGCCCTGCGCCTCCTTCACGGGCATACCCTGAACCATCTTCAACACCCGCCGCGCCTTGCGCGGCGACATCCGAATATAGCGAGCGACAGCCTTAGCTTGCATATCTGAATCCTCAGACGCCGTATCGACAGGATGCTACTTCAGCGCAGTCGAGCGCTCCGTGTGATGGCCGTGGCCCCGGAAGTGCCGGGTGGGCGCGAACTCCCCAAGCTTGTGGCCCACCATATTCTCGGTGATGAAGGTCGGCACGTGCCTGCGGCCGTCGTACACCGCGATGGTATGGCCGATCATGTCGGGCGCGATGGTGGAGGCGCGGGACCAGACCTTGATCACTCGCCTCTCGCCCGAGTTGTTCATCTTCTCGATCTTCTTCGCCAGCTTGGGATGGATATACGGGCCTTTTTTCAGTGATCTCGCCATGTCAGGTCCTCTCTACTTCGCGCCTCTGCGGCGAATGATGAACTTGTCCGAAGGCTTGCTGTTCCGGGTCTTCCGGCCCAGGGTCGGCTTGCCCGTCGGGCTTACCGGGCTCTTGCGCCCAATCGGGCTCTTGCCCTCACCACCGCCGTGCGGATGGTCTCTGGGGCTCATCACCACACCCCGCACGTGCGGCTTCTTGCCCATCCACCGCTTCCGCCCGGCCTTGCCCAGCTTGATGTTGCTGTGGTCGGAGTTGCCGACCTGGCCGATGGTGGCGCGGCAGCCGATGAACACCATTCGCATTTCGCTCGACGGCATGCGCAGGGTGGCGAACTTGCCCTCTTTCGCCAGCAACTGAGCGCCGCTCCCGGCGCTCCGGCAGAGCTGGCCGCCCCTGCCCGGATGAAGCTCGACGTTGTGCACGATCGTCCCCACCGGGATTCCCTGCAGCGGCAGCGCGTTGCCCGGGCGAACCTCCAGCGTCTCGCCGCTGCGGGACTGCGCGCCCATGGTCAGGCCCGACATCACCATGTCGCCGACACCCAGACCGTCCGGCGCCAGGATGTAGCGCTTCTCACCGTCGGCATAATGCAGGAGCACGATATTAGCGGAGCGATTCGGGTCGTACTCGAGGCTGGCCACGCGGGCCGGCACCATGTCCTTGTCACGCTTGAAGTCGATCAGCCGGTAGCGCTGCTTATGGCCGCCGCCGCGGAACCGCACGCTCACGTGGCCCTTGCTGTCGCGGGCGCCGGTGCGCTGGAGCGGTCGCAGCAGCCGTCCCTCGGGCGCCTCCTTGGAGACGTCGCTCCTGTCGACCCGGGTCATGAAGCGCCGACTCGGCGTGGTCGGTCTGAATTTCTTGATCGCCACAGTTAGCTCCTCAGCCCCTCTACAGGCCTTCGAACGCCGGGATCGTTCCCGTCCGCAGCGTCACGATCGCCTTCTTCCAGGTCACCGTCCGGCCTTCGCTTCGCCCCCGCCGGCGACCGTATCCGCCCAGCCGGCGTCGCTTGCCGGTAACGGTGATGGTGTTGACCGCGGCGACTTTGGTGCCGGAGAAGACCTTCTCGATCGCCTGCCGGATGTCGATCTTGGTCGCGCTCCTGGCCACCTCGAAGGTGTACTTGCGCTGGCTGGTCTTGGCCACGCTCTTCTCCGTCAGTATCGGCCTGATCAGAATCTCTCGATAGTCGGTCATGAAACCCGCGCCTCCAACTGCGCCAGCGCGTCGGTGGCGATGATGATCTTGCGCGCGGACATGAGGTCGTACGCGCTCACCCTCTCGGCATACGATACCGCGAAATCGGGGATATTGCGCCCGCAGCGGACGATGATCGCGTCGGGCTTCCCCAGCAGCAGGAGCGTGCCGCGAGTGCCGCCCAGCGCGTCGACGACGCCCACCAGCGCCTTCGTCTTCGCCTCCGTCAGCTCGAACGGCTCGACGAACACAACCGCTCCCGCCGCCGCCCGCGCTTCCAGCGCCGATCGCAGCGCCATGCCCTTCAGCGCCTTCGCCGTCCGCTGGCGGTAATCGCGCGGCCGAGGGCCGGTGACGCGGCCGCCGCCGACGCGGCTCGGGGGCCGCCGGTCGCCCACGCGGGCTCTGCCGGTTCCCTTCTGCCGCCACAGCTTCCGATTGCTTCCCGCCACCTCTGACCGGGTCTTGGTGCTGGCCGTGCCCTGGCGCTTCGCAGCCAGCTCGGCAAGCACTACCTGGTGCAGCACCACCGCGTGAGGTCCGGCGCCGAAGAGCGACTCCGGGAGTTCCATCTCCCGCGTCTGCGCGCCCGTTACGTCAAAAACCGGCTGCGTGCCCATGATCACTCACCCTCCTTGGCGGCTTTGCCCACCGCCGCCTGGCGGGTGACCATCACCAGCGCACCCGTGGGCCCCGGC
>JBEKKD010000018.1:0-19531 GCA_050010895.1 Armatimonadota bacterium | reverse complement strand
GGCCGAACGCTACTGGGGCGCCCGCAGCAGGTGGGCCTACCCGATCCGATCACTGCTCCGGGTGGGGGCAAGCGTGATCCTCGGCTCCGACGCGCCGGTGGAGACGCACGACGTGATGGCGGGAGTCTACGCGGCGGTGCGTCGCCAGACGCTCGACGGCCGGCCGACCGACGGCTGGTATCGTGAAAAAGAGGGGATCAGCAGGCTGGCCGCGCTCCGCGCCTATACCACCGCGCCCGCTCGAGCCACCGGGGAGTCGAAGCTCAGAGGCGCGCTCGCCCCCGGCTACCTCGCGGACATCGTCGTGCTCTCCGAGAACGTGCTTCGCGTCCGGCCGAATCGGCTCTTCAAGCCGCAGGTGGAGATGGTGATCGTCGGGGGACGAGTGCGGCACAGGCGAACCGCAACGCGATAGCGGCGGCACTCGCGCCATGGCCGCCGTAGTTTATGATCTTTTTGACCAAAAAGGTCATTTTGGTGGTATAGTATCTTTATCCCCGCGGAATGCGTCGGGGCAAGGAGCGGAGGTATGCGAAGAACCGGAGCCGCCAGATACAAGGCCTCGCGTGCGGGCGCTAAACCGCATGTCTCAGATGTGATGCTTTCCGAGCCCGCCGCGACGAAGGCATCGCCTGGCCCGGCAGCGATCGCATCGCGGGTCGTCTCCATCGCCGAGGCAAAGAAGAACTTTTCCGAGCTGTGTTCCCGCGCCAGCTACGGACGCGATACGATCGTCGTGACGAAGCACGGCCGGCCGTTTGTCGCCATTGTCGGAATGGACGAACTGGAACGAGCGATGGCGCTCGAGGATCGGCGCGCAGTCGAGATCCTGGAGCAGGCCATTGCCACATCACCAGGCACCACGAAAGTGGAACCCCGCTCCGAGGAATGAGCGACACTCGTCCCGGATTGACCGCCACAGGACGCACGCGCGATGGCGCTTGAGCTCCGCTGGGATGCCCGCGTGCCTGAAGGACTGCGTCCGTTGCCTGAGGTAGAGCGCAGACGCGTGCTCCGCACGATACTGGCTCTGGCTGACGATCTGACTCCGGCGGGGGCGAGGCCGCTGCCGGGGAAGCCCCAATGGTTTCGACTGCAGGACGGGCCTTTCTCCATCCTCTATGCAATGGACGCGGCGGACTCGACGTTGACGGTATACGCGGTGACGCAGGACGGAGAGCTGCTCGGGCCTGACGACTGATTCGCCTGGGGCCGCCATTCGCCCCATCCGCCCCCACAGGGTATAATGGGCGCGGCTGATGCCCCCAATGGTAACTCCTTCGCTGCAAGAGAAGCTCGACCAGATCCCTACCACGCCGGGCGTGTATCTGATGAAGGATGTGGTCGGGGATGTGCTCTATGTCGGCAAAGCGGCCTCGCTGCGCAGCCGCGTGCGCTCGTACTTCCAGCCCGGCGCCGACCTGCACCCTCGCACGCGCCTGCTCGTCGAGCGCGTCCGTGATCTCGACTTCGTCGTCGCCGAATCCGAGCTCGAGGCGATCGTGCTCGAGTTCACCCTCATCCAGAAGTATCAGCCCCGCTACAACGTTCGCAATCGTGATGATAAGAGCTATCTCTACATCCGCATCGACTTCAGCGAGGAGTTCCCCGCGCTCTATCTGGTGCGGCAGCGCGTGATCGCCAACGACGGGGCGCGGTACTTCGGGCCATATCCGTCGACGCGGCCGATGTGGAACACCATCCGCCTGCTCCGGCGGGTGTTCGGGGTCTGCCAGCGGCTGGTGATCCCGGCCAAGAAGTCGGCTGGCGGGAGCAGTTTCCGCACTCCGGGCGGCCGCGAACTGAATCCGCTGTCCCGCGGCATGCGAGTGCGGCCGTGCCTTGACTACTACGTGGGCCGCTGTCTCGGTCCGTGCGCGGGCGTGGTGAGCTCCGAGGAGTACCAGAGGGCGGTCCGCCGGGTGTGCGACTTCCTCGACGGCAAGTACGATTTCGTGCTGAAGCAACTCCGGCAGGAGATGATGCGGGCCTCCGAGGAGCAGCGATTCGAGCATGCCGCGCGCGTCCGCGATCAGATTTCAGCACTCGAGCGCACCCTCGAGGAGCAGCACGTCGTCCTTACCGCAGGGAACAAGCGCTCGCCGCTCGTCGATGTGGACGCGATCGGTTACGCCCTACGCGAGGATACCGCGTGCATGGCTGTTATCCAGGTACGCGACGGCCGCGTCTCGGGTCAGGAGAGCTTCTTGTTGACAGCGGTCTCCGGCGTCCCGGCAGCGGAGGTCCTGAACGAGTTCGTGAAACAGCACTACCAGCAGACGGCCTCACTTCCGCGCCGGGTCCTGCTGCCGGCCGAGATCGACGATGCCGGCGCAGTGGCACAGCTCCTGTCCAGTCGTCGAGGGACGAAAGTCACGCTTGAGGCGCCGCAGCGCGGCCACAGCCGCGACATCGTCCGGATGGCAATCGAGAACGCAGAGCACCACCTGCGCGTCGAGCTCGAGCGAGAGAGCGCCGAACAGCGCCGCGGGCAGGAGGCGGTCGCGGATCTGCAGAATGTCCTCCGTCTGGCGGTGAGCCCTCGCAGGATTGAGGCATTCGACATCTCCAACATCCAGGGAACCAATGCCGTCGGCTCAATGATCGTGTTCGAGGACGGGCAGCCAAGACGCAGCGAGTACCGGCGATTTCGCATCCAGACCGGGGAGGGCGAGCCCAACGACTACGGTATGATGCACGAGGTGCTGTCTCGCCGCCTCCGCGCGGCCGTCGCCGGAAATGTGAAGTTCCAACACCTCCCGGACCTGATGCTGGTTGACGGCGGAATCGGGCAGCTCAACGTCGCGCTCGCCGCGATGGACTCGCTGGACCTCCAACTCCCGGTGGCGGCGCTCGCGAAGGAGCATGAAGAAGTCTACCTCCCCGGGAACGCCGCCCCGATCGCGCTCCCCGACCATTCCCGCGCGCTCCATCTCCTCCAGCGGGTGCGAGATGAGGCGCACCGTTTCGCCGTCTCCTACCACCGGACGCTCCGAGCGAGAGAGATCCGCGAATCCGTGCTCGACGAAATCCCCGGCGTAGGCGCCAAGCGCAAGCAGAGGCTGCTCAGTCACTTCCATAGCCTCAGGCGCCTGCGGGAAGCGCCCGTCCAGGAGATCGCCTCGGTCGCGGGGTGCAGCTCCGAGCTTGCCGGCCGCATCCTTGCTGCGCTGGCCGAAGATGCCCAGAGTGAGGGAGCGCTCGCCTCCTAACCATGGCACTGCGTGTTCGAGGCCTACAGAAGGGCGAGCTCGACGGCTTCCTGACCTGTTTCCAGGCCGCCTTCGGCGTGGACGATCAGAGCCTGACTATCGTCCGCAACTCCCTGATCAACGATCCCTATTTCCAGCCCGAGCGCGTCCGCGTGGGCGTGGTGGACAACGTGGTCGCAAGCGCGGTGGTCATCCTCCATCGAGCAGCATACGTCGGCAACGTGGTCGTCTCCGTGGCCGGCATCACCGCGGTCTGCACCCACCCCTACTACCAGAAGCGAGGCTACGGGGCGCGAGTGGTGCAAGATGCCCTTCGGCTGATCCGCCAGCGCGGCTACCAGATGGCGATGCTCACCACGCGCCTGCCGGATTTCTTCGCGCGCTTCGGCTTCCGGGAAGTCCCGAAAGTGGATGGGTTCGAGTGCCCGACATCGGCGCTCGTCAGGCTCGAGGTGCAGAGCCCGTGTGAGATCGGGAAGCTCGACTACAATCACCATTGGCCTGCGCTCGCAGCCATCTATCATCAGTATAGCCTGGGACGAACGGGGATGCAGGTTCGCGATCTCCGGTCGTGGGAAACCTGGCCCCGCCGCGGGACGTTCCCCCACGGCTTCTCGTCCCATCTCGACGCTTGCGGCCTTGTCGGGGTCGTGCAGGGGCAGAACGTCGCCTATCTTGCCGCCCACAGCCCGCCCGAGCAGCGCCATATGACCGTCTCGGAAATCGCGCATCTACGCGGCCACGAGCAAGCCGCGCTCACGCTGCTCAAAGCGTCGGCGCAGCGATTCGTCGCCATCGGCGCGTCGCGGGCGCTGCTGCAAACCAGCGGAGGCACGCCCTTGCTGCGTTCGCTTGAGGACCAACGAGTGCCTCTGCAGGTCGATGTCGGGCCGGGGCTGATGGTGCTCTTTCCGAACATGGATTGGATCCGTCCAGCCGGCTTCCGCAGCCCCGACGAAGCGGTTGAGCACCTCTTCCGCTCGCCCATCCCCGCGTTCTGGCAGCGGGACGGATACTGAGCCGAAAGGAACAAGCACCGTGCCGGCGCTCCTCATAGAGACGAGACTCCGATGGTTCTGGGCGGTCGCGCGTGACGGCGCCCTGATCGCTGCGTCGCTGACCTCCGGCCGTGATGCCGGGGCGCGGGAGCTGCGAGCGTTCGGTGAGCCGCAGGGCGCGGACGATCTGCTCGACCGGCTCGCCGAGGACATGAGGCGATACGCGTCCGGTGAGCCGGTCGGCTTCGACGCGTATCCCGTAGACCTGTCGACTCAGCCGCCGTTCTACCGCCGCGCGCAGCTCGCGGCGAGGGCGATTCCGTATGGTGAAGTCCGCACCTACCTGTGGCTGGCCGCTCGCGCCGGCAGCGCGAAGGCCGTTCGCGCCGCGGGGCAGGCGATGGCCCACAATCCGATCAGCCCGATCATCCCCTGCCACCGCGTGATCGCCTCCGACGGCTCCCTGGGCGGCTACACCGGCGGGCTGGACACAAAGCGTGTGTTGTTGGAGCTGGAAGGGGTGAGTGTCAGTGGATACCACGTCGCCGGATAGCCCGTCCGACACACGCGATTTCCACTCGCACTTCGCCGATCGTGATTACCTGCAGCACGTACAGTACGCCAACGGCCGCAACCTATCCCGGCGCATGGCGATCCACGAGCGCTTCAGCACCAACAAGTATGGCTGGCACCGCTGGGTATTCGACCACCTGATCACGGACCCCGATGCGCGTGTGCTGGAACTGGGGTGCGGCACCGCAGAACTCTGGACAAAGAACGCCGCGCGGGTGCCCAACAGATGGCACGTCCTGGTAAGCGATCTCTCGTCGGGCATGGTGAAACAGGCGCGCGGAAGTCTGGTAGCAACCGGCCTGGCCTTCGCATATGCCGTCGCAGACGCGCAAGCGATCCCGTTCCGAAGTGACGCGTTCGATTGCGTCATCGCTAACCACATGCTGTACCATGTCCCTAACCTAGACACGGCTCTCTCTGAAGTCCGCCGAGTGCTCAGGTCCGGGGGCGTGTTCTACGCGGCGACGAACGGCCGCGACCATCTCCGCGAAAAGCGAGCGCTGGTGGCCGAGTTCGATCCCACGATTCGCTGGTCGAGCGGCGGCGCTGCTGCACGATTCAGCCTCGAGAACGGAGCGAGTATCCTCTCGCTGTTCTTCTCCGAGATAGCGGTGCACCACTACCGGGACTCTCTGGAGGTGACGGAGGCCGAGCCACTCGTGGAGTACGTAGCATCGACGTTGGCCGACCCTTCACTGCCGCTCTCGGGCGACCGCCTGGCAGCGTTCAGGGATTTCGTCCAGCGCAGACTGCTCGACCAGGGCGTGATCCGCGTCACGAAGGACCCAGGGCTGTTTTTGGCGCGGAAGCTCTGATTGCGCGTGGCCGATGTGAGCAGGAAAGTGCCCGCCCGCCACGAACACCTTGCCTCATGTTCCTCTTGCTCCGCTGGCTCCTGGTCTCGCTGGCGCTGCTGATCACGATCCACGTCGTGCCCGGCATCACGCCGGAGAAAAACGTCCCCTACCTGCTGGCAGCCACGCTCGCGCTGGGGCTGCTGAACCTCTTCGCGCGGCCGGTGCTGCTTCTTCTCAAGCTCATCACCATGCCCCTCTCCTGCCTCACCTTCGGCCTCTGGTCGCTCGTGCTCTCGGTCTTCGCCAACACTCTGGTCTTCTATTTCGTCGGCACGCTCGGCTGGGGTTTCCACGTCACCGGGTTCTGGCCCGCACTGATCGGCGCGATCGTGATGAGCCTCCTGAGCACCGTACTGACGGGGCTGTTCGAGTTGGGGCGCAGGCCCGAAGCGAGATAGGCCGTCTCGCCTTCGTGAGAAGGATAACAGACACGCGCGCGGCGCGCTCCTTGACAGCCGTTCGCGGCTTCGGCTAGAATGCACACGCCAAAAGTGGGCGTCGAGGCCCCGGCGCCCGTCGTTCGAGCCCCGGGGAGCCTCTCAGCAATGACTGCTGCAGTCTGACCGCGGTTTCCCTGTCGTAACCTGACGCATCACCAGGAAAAACGGGGGCGCTGCCCCCCAAGTGCGAGGAGGACGTACCATGGCCTTGAAGGTCGCGATCAGCGGCTTTGGCCGCATCGGACGACTCACCATGCGAGCGATGCTGGCGAGGAAGTCCCCGAACTTCGACGTGATCGCCATCAACGATCTCGCCCCGCTTGAGACGAACGCGCACCTGCTCAAGTACGACACCAACTTCGGCCGCTACCACGGCACCGTCGAGATCAAGGACGGGAAGATGACCGTGGACGGCAAAGTGATCCAGGACTTCTCCGAGAAAGACCCGGCCGCCCTTCCCTGGAAGAGCATCGGCGCGGATCTCGTGATCGAATCCACCGGCGCCTTCACCGATCCCGCAAAGGCCGCAGCGCACGTCACCGCGGGCGCCAAGAACGTCATCGTCTCCGCTCCCTTCAAGGGCGAGCCGGGGCCTGAGAATCCGACCGTGGTGCTGGGCGTGAATGACGAGGTCTTCGACCCGAAGAAGCATACCGTCATCTCCAACGCCTCCTGCACCACGAACTGCCTGGCGCCGGTGGCGAAGGTCCTCAACGATAGCTTCGACATCGTCAAGGGATTCATGACCACCGTACACGCGTACACGAACGATCAGATGGTTCTCGACATCGTCCATAAGGGCGATCTGCGACGCGCCCGCGCCGCCGCCCTCAACATCATCCCGACGTCGACAGGCGCAGCGAAGGCACTTCACCTCGTGGTTCCAGCCCTCAAGGGCAAGATGAACGGCCTCTCCCTCCGCGTTCCCGTCGGCACCGGCTCGCTGGTAGACCTGGTCTGCCAGCTCGGGAAGACCGTCACCGCCGAGTCCGTCAACACCGCGTTCGTCGAGGCGGCCAAGGGCCGCATGAAGGGCATCCTCGACGTCACCAACGACCCGATCGTCTCCAGCGACATCAAGGGCAGCGAGTTCTCCTCGATCGTCGATGCGAAAGAGACGATGGTGATCGGCGACAACCTGGTGAAGGTCCTCGCCTGGTATGACAACGAGTGGGGCTACTCCAGCCGTCTCGTTGACCTGGTCGAGCTAATCGCGAGGAAGACCAAGTAGATAGATGGACACAGCGGATAGGGCAGGAGGCAGCGGTCTCCTGCCCTCACCGTCGGGCATACGGCGGAGGCCGGCGATGAACAAGAAAACCATCGACGATATAGACCCCAGGGGCAAACGCGTCTTCGTCCGGGTGGACTTCAACGTTCCCCTCGAAGGTGACCGCATCACCGACGATACGCGCGTCCGCGCCGCCCTGCCAACGCTGAAGAGCCTGCTCGACCGCGGCGCCGCGCTGATCGTCGCATCGCACCTGGGACGCCCGAAGGGCAGGCCGGATCCCGCCCTGTCGCTGGCGCCGGTAGCAAAGCGGCTCTCGGAGCTGTTGGGCACGCCCGTGAAGATGCTCTCTGATTGCGTCGGTCCTGAGGTCGACGCCGCGGTCAAGGCGATGAAGCCCGGCGACGTGGTGATGCTGGAGAACCTTCGCTTCCACCCGGAGGAAGAGAAGGGCGACGAAGCGTTCGCCAAGCAGCTTGCCGGCCTCGCCGACATCTACGTGAACGACGCCTTCGGCGCGGCCCACCGCGCGCACGCCTCCACTTCTGTGATGGCGAAGTTCCTCCCCGCCGTCGCCGGCCTGCTGATGGGCAAAGAGGTGGAGATGCTGACGAAGGTGCTCGACAGCCCTGAGCGCCCGTTTGTTTCGATCCTGGGCGGTGTCAAGGCGAAGATCGCCGTGATCGAGAACCTGATGAAGAAGGTGGACACGCTCATCATCGGCGGCGGCATGGCGTACACATTCCTGAAGGCGCAGGGCAAAGAGATCGGCAAGTCCGTTCTCGATGAGGAGAACTTCGAGACCGCCAAGCGCATCCTCCAGGAGACGGCCGGCGGCAGGCCGAAGCTCATGCTCCCGGTCGATGTTGTGGTTACCACTCCCAGCGGCGTCGAGTTCAAGCCAAGCATCAAGTTCGTCGAGGGATCGCCGGTCGAGGTAGTTCCGACATCCGCGATTCCCGCCGATCGCATGGGCGTGGACATCGGGCCCAAGACGCGGAAGCTCTACGCGGACGAAATCGAGCGTGCGAAGCGCGTAGTCTGGAACGGGCCGATGGGCATCTTCGAGATCCCCGCTTTTGCCGAAGGGACGCGAGCCATCGCGCAGGCAGTCGCCGATTCGGATTCCATGAGTGTGGTCGGCGGCGGCGACTCGGCCGCGGCCATCGAGCAGATGGGCTTCGCGGATCGCGTGACCCATGTCTGCACGGGCGGCGGCGCATCGCTGGAGTTCCTCGAGGGCAAAGAGCTGCCGGGCATCGCCGCGCTGAATGACAAGTAGAACCTGGACGTCGTAGGGCAGGAGCTTCAGTCGCCTCGGGCGACGTGTCTCCTGCCCCGATGCTCCGGCTAGGTTGATCATGGGGCAGAGGCGTGTCTCCTGCCCCGCCAACACATATGAGGTCAGTTCATGGCACGGGTTCCGTTTATCGCAGGCAACTGGAAGATGAACAAGACGGCCACGGAGGCCGTGATGTTTGTGAGGGAGCTTCTCCCTCGCGTTCATGGGATCGAGAAGGTCGATGTGGCAATCTGCCCGCCGGCAACCTCTCTCGGCGCGGTGGGCCCCATGCTCGCCGGCTCCGGAGTGGGTTTGGGCGCTCAGGACGTGTTCTGGGCCGACTCCGGCGCCTTTACCGGGATGGTCAGCCCGCTCATGCTCGTCGATCTGGGCTGCGACTATGTGATCATTGGGCACTCCGAGCGGCGAGGCCGGTTCGGCAAACCGGACGAGCGCCTGAGCGCGCACGCGGCGAGAGTCTTCGGCGACACCGATGACAGCGTCAACCTGAAAGTGAAGGCCGCGCTGCAGCACGGGCTGACCCCTATCATGTGCATCGGCGAGACGCTGCCCGAGCGCGAGGCCGGCCGCACTGACGAGGTCGTCTCCCGGCAGGTCAGGGCGGGCCTGGCACAGCTCACGGCCGAGCAGGTCTCCGCCATGGTGTTGGCCTATGAGCCGGTTTGGGCGATCGGGACGGGGAAGGCCTGCGACGCCGAAGAGGCCAACCGCGTCTGCGGACTGGTCCGCCAGACAGTCCAGGCGCAGTTCGACGCCGCTACCGCGTCAAAGGTGCGGGTCCAGTACGGTGGCAGCGTGACCGACGTCAACGCGCACGAGTTGATGTCACAGCCGGAAATCGATGGCGCGCTGGTGGGTGGCGCCAGCCTGGACGCCACCAAGTTCAGTCACATCGTTCACGCCACGTCGGTGATCGCGAAAGAGCTGCGGAAGTAGCCCTGGGGCGCCTCAGGGCGCCTCTCGAGTGGGAAAACAGCGTCCCGCGCAGGCCAAGGCGCGGCGGCGCGCGGCCTATGAAAGGAAGCCTCCCCTGCCAGGGAAAGGCTTCCTTTTTCTTTTGGTTGCATTTTCCGGCCCCGGTGTGGTTTACTTGGTGGGTTGCGGACCGACCGGCGGGCAGGAGCATCGCGCGCCGGCCGGTGCAGCACGGAAGGCCCGGCGAGGGTCCTCCGCGTGCAGTAAGGGCGAGGGAATGAAGCGGAAGCGTCAACTGACGCAACTGCCGTTCATCTGGCACGATGAATCGGCGCTGCTGGCGCGCATCTCGGAGCAGCAGTCGCGCCTGGTGACGGATATGCTGGCGAAGGCCGAAAAGACCGAGCACTATGCGCAGGAGAACGCGCAGCTCACGCTCGACCTCTCGGGCACTCGCGCGGCGCTGCAGGGCAGTGTCGACCGGCTCCAGGAAGTTCATCACCGCGTTCGCAACCACCTCCAAACGCTCACGGGCCTGCTCTCCGCCCAGGAACTGACGGAGCCGTCGCCAAGCGCCCGCAGAACGCTCCAGAAGAGCATCGCACGCATCACCTCAGTTGCTGCCATCCACGACCTGCTCGCCCGAGACCCGCGATCAGGCAAATTGCAGCTTCCTGACCTGGTGAACCGCCTCGTGGGACACCTGCTGAGCAGCGCGGGCGCGGAAAGGCGGGTGCGAGCGAGGTTGGACGTCGCGCCGATAGACCTGCCGCAGCGGGAATCCACTGCTTTCGTGCTCATTCTTGCGGAATTGGTGTGCAACGCGGTCGAGCATGGGTTCGCAGACGACGCCTCCGGCCAGATATCGGTGCGGATCGCCGCCGAGGACTCGCAGGCCGTGCTCGAGGTGGCTGACGACGGCGCAGGCCTCCGGCCGGATTTCGACTGGGAGAGCGCAGACAGCTTGGGGCTCGGGCTTGTTCTACGCCTGGCCGAGCGTGATCTGAACGGCTCCGCGACGGCCTGGAACGACGCAGGAGCCCACTTCCGGGTACGATTCCCGATTCCCAGGGCGGAACGCAGCGACAGGTAACGCGCGATTATAGAACCGAGATGGAACAACAATGGTCGAAAATCTGAGAATCCTGATTGCTGACGACGAAACCGCGGTCGCCGCGGCGCTGGCAGGGCAGCTCAAGGCGTTGGGCCACTGTGTCGTGGGGGAGGCAGGGACCGGGCGGGAGGCGGTTCGTCTGGCCGCCGAAATGCGTCCGGACGTGGTCGTGATGGACATCCGAATGCCTGACGGGGACGGAATAGAGGCGGCCAAGCGGATGGCCGATTTCGCTCCGGTTCCCGTGCTGTTCCTCAGCGGGCATTTCGACCAGGACCTGCTGGAGGGAGTCGTAGAGTCAGGTGGGCTCGCCTACCTGATGAAGCGGGCCACCTCAGAACAGCTCCAGGCTGCTCTGGCGCTCGTCAGGAAGCGTTTTGCCGAAATGACGGACCTGCGCGACCAGGTGAGCAGGCTGGGAGAGGCGCTGGAGGCGAGGAAGCTGATCGGCCGGGCCAAGGGGCTCCTGATGGACCGCCAGGGACTGACCGAAGAGGAGGCCCACCGCCAGATGCAGAAGGAAGCCAGCCGATCGAACACTCGGCTCGTTGACTTGGCGAAGGCGATCCTGGCGGCGGGGAGGTTCGTCGGCGGAGCCGGGTAGCCTGACCCCAAGATTGGGCGCTCTGACCATTCTATGACCGCCGTAGGCGGTTTTCGCTGGTTTTCCCACGGAAGAGGGTGTCCTCTACCAAGGAGCCAACCGGTGGCTATGCGCAAGGCGGTTCGAAGAACCGCGCCCAAGAAGAAGGTAACGCGGCCTGTCCGAAAGGCATCGGGGACTGCCAAGGCCTCGGCGGCCTCCAAGTCCTCGAAAATCGCGAGGGCTCAAAAGGTTTCCAGGGCGCCGACGCGCGCCAAGTCTCCGAAGGCGGTGAAGGCTGTCAGGGCGCCCAAGAGCCCACGAGGCAAGCCGGCAAAGCGCAAGGCCGCGGTGGTGCCGCTTGTTGTGACAGTCGGGGACTGGGTTCTGGTGAGAGCTGACAATGACGGCCGGCCGCCAGGATTGCGGATCGAGGGCGACGGCGAGGCCACCGAGGGCATCGTCTGCTCGATCCGTGAGATCGCCACGGGGAAGCTGGTCGCAAAGACCAAAGAGGAGCCGGAGCGGTATCTGCTCGAAGTCCTGCACCAGCGGACCTTCCGATCTCAGTTCTCCTCCAGCAGAAACACCGGCGGGCCCGGCGTGCAGGCGCTGAGGAGCCCGGCTTGGAGCAGGCTGCGACAGATTCTGCAGGAGTCGGCAAAGCAGCGGCGCTTCTACAGCTACGCATCCGGCGGGCTGCCGAACGAAGTGTTCGGCTCTTTACTGGACGGATGGCGCGTGGTCAGGGTGAGAGCAGCGGCGGTCGAGCTCCGGCAGTAGCGTCGCTGCCCAATTCCGGCGCACTGGGGGCCAAACGTTCGCCCCTGTCCTGTGGCTGGCCCGTTCACATGCGGCCATGCCGGAATTGACGCTGGCCAGAGGGCATGTTAGAATCTCGGCGCTTGGGAAGCGCAAGCGCTTCCCTGCCGGGGGGTGTAATCGGCAACACAGCGGCCTTTGGAGCCGCCCTTCCAGGTTCGAGTCCTGGCCCGGCAGCCAGGACGAACCAGGCGGGTGGCGGGGATGGGATCGGTCACAGCATTGATCGCAGCGATACGGCCTTTGGAGGGCGGCGGCGACGTCCGCCTCACCCGGCGGCCGCATACCAGCAACACAAAGGAAGGCGCATGAGCAGCCCTGGCGCTCCCGTCGAGATCCGCGGTGAGCTTCCTGCGATCATCCTCGCCGCCGGCAGAGGCACCCGGATGAAGACGGGAGAAGCCAAGGCGGCTGTGTCGGTGAACGGGCGCCCCATGGCGGCCCGCGTGATAGATGCGATGCGCAGGGCGGGGGCCAGCCGGGTCATAGTCGTCGTGGGCCACCGAGCGGACGACGTCCGCGCCGCCATCGGCGCCGACGTGGAGTACGTGGTGCAAGAGGAGCAACTCGGCACCGGGGACGCCGTGAAGTGCGCCGGGCCTGCGCTTTCGACCCACCAGGGCCCTGTGCTCATCGCGCACGCCGATATCCCGCTCCTGCGCGAGACCGATGTGCGCCATCTGCTTCAGCGACATCTCTCGAGTGGCGCCGCGGCCACCATGCTGACGGCCGAGTTCCAGGAGCCCGGCTCGCTGGGCCGAGTCATGCGCGGCGACGATGGGCGCGTTGTCGGCATCGTGGAGGCCCGCGACGCTACGCCGGAGCAACTGAAGATCAAAGAGATCAATGTGGCGGTGTACTGCTTCCAGGGACCACTGCTGTTCAACGCGTTGACGCAGGTGGACAATGACAACGCGCAGGGCCAATATTACCTTACCGATGTGATCGGAATCCTGGTGAGCAGAGGCGAGCGCGTTGAGGCCGTGACCATGGAGCATTCTCACGGCGGCCTCGGGGTGGACACCGCGGAGGACCTGGCAAGAGCGCGGAGTATCTCGGCGGCTCACGAGTATTTCAGCTAGCGCCTCCGCCACCCCACGAACCGACGGAATCGACCGGCCGGTCTGCACTGCCTGATTTCCGCACTCGCAGCACCAGGGCAGCGGCCAAGGCACTCACATGGAAGATTTGCGCATCCTCAGCGGAACCGCAAACCCGGATCTTGCCAACGCCATTGCCTCGCATCTCGGCCTGACGCCATCGCGCATGGAAGTCGGGCGATTCGAGGATGGCGAGATGTGGGTGAGGATCGAGGAGAGCGTGCGCGGCAAGGACGTTTTCGTCGTCCAGCCGACCTGCCCGCCGACCTCCGAGACAATCCTGGAGCTGCTCATCATCCTGGACGCGCTCAAACGCGCCTCGGCGAAGAGAACGACAGCCGTGATGCCGTATTACGGCTATGCGCGCCAGGAGAAGAAGATCAAGCCCCGCGAGCCCATCACCGCCAAGCTCGTCGCCGACCTCATCTCAGTGGCGGGCGCGGACCGAGTGCTGGCCGTGGACCTGCACGTCCAGTCGATCCAGGGATTCTTCGACATTCCGGTGGATCACCTGCCGGCCGGGCCTATCCTCGCCGACGACATCATCGGTCATTCTCGGAGCGGGCCGGGTACAGTGGTGGTCTCGCCGGATGTCGGCGGGGTTGGAACGGCAAAGGCGCTCGCCGACCGCCTGAATGCGTCCCTGGCGATCATCGCGAAGCGGCGGCCCGAGACCAACCAGGTGGAGATTCTGCAGGTCATCGGTGATCTCGAGGGCAAGAGAGCGATCCTCATCGATGACATTATCGACACCGGCGGATCCATCGTGTCGGCTGCCGAGGCGATCGCGAACTATGGCGCCGCCGAGATCTACGCCTATGCCACGCATCCGGTCTTCTCGAGGGACGCTGCTGACAGGCTGCAGAACTCCTCGATAAAGGAAGTGGTCGTGACCGACTCGATTCCGCTTCCGGAGAGCAAGCGGCGGCCGAAGATACGGGTGCTGTCGATCGCGCCGGTATTGTCGGAGGCCATTCGCCGAGTGAACGAACAGGTGTCTGTTTCGACGCTCTTCGATCGCTATTGGCAGGAGAAGTAGCCGGCTTCTGGTAGGAACTGCCGAGGCCGGGACGGCCACGAGTCGCGGCTATGGCCCCTTGGCGGCCCCCCGGTTGTTATGCGAGAGGCCGGTTGGATTCGAGGTATATCTCATCAGGAGGTGAGGGGCTATGGGCTATCGCGGTGGAGACAAGAGTCACCTCAAGAAGGAAAAGAGAAAGCCGAAGAAGAGCATCAAGGAGCGGCGCAAGGAAAAGCGAGAGAAGCAGCAGGACAGAGGATCGCTCGGCTGAGTTCCGTCGCAGATGTCCGAGCGAGCATGGGTTCTACAGAGCAATGCGGGCTGGCGAGTGCCAGCCCGCACGCGTTGTATCCGTGTGACGGGCGCTAGCCCTTCGGCTCGCGCTCGCGCACCAGTTCCGGCTCCTGCGTCTCTGCCACCACGGCGCCGGGCTCCACAGCGGGCGCGACCTCTTCCATCTTCACCGGCGGGATGACCATGATTACGGTTTCGTCCGCCGGCGACAGGACCTTCACCCCCTCCGGCACGACCAGATCCCGGACTCGCAGCGCATCCCCGATGCCGAGGCCGGAAATATCGGCCTCGAGATGCTCGGGGATGTCCGATGGCAGGCATTCGACCAGCACCTCGTGCATGATGTGCTCGAGAATGCCTCCTTGCCTGACACCAGGGCTCTGCTTAACGTGGATCACAGGCACCTGGGTGTGAAGCCTCTCCCGCATCGACACGCTGTGGAAGTCCACGCTCAGAAGCCGATTGCGCACGGGATCGCGCTGCACCTCCGTGATCATCACCGTGGGACTCAGCTCCGCCGCCCCGCCGTCCTCGACCTTCAGCCGCAGCAAGGTTGAATACCACGCGGTCTCCGGCAGCGCGCGAGCGAACTCCACCGCATCTACCGAGACCGGGAGGCTCTCCATCTCTCTTCCATACACGACCGCCGGAATCCGGCCCTGTCCTCTCAGGCGCCGCGCCGCCGTCTTGCCGACGTCGGTGCGGGACTTGACGGACAGCTCGATCTGCTGACCTCGCATTCCACAGAACCCCTTTCGCGGAGTCGAATTGGCCAAAACGCGCTCAAGTATAGCACAAAAAGCGACCATCGGGGCGTGAGGGCTCGGCAACGCCGCATGCAGCCAGATCGTCCTCGCCGCGCAGCGCCATCGCCCCGCAAAGAATCCCTGGCGGCAGTCGCGTTCCCGCCGGTGGCGCAGAAAGGGCGCCAGTGGCTCAGGAGCGGCTCTGTCGGGTGAAGCGGCGGCGCCGTTGGGCGGAAATGTGGAACTAGAGAGGTGGTCGGCGAGGATGACAGTGGTGAGCAGGCCTGGACACAAACCCGGCTATGCTGTCATCCCCGCCGCTCTTACCTCGCATTCCATACGAAAAAACCGCTCCCCCGAGCCTGCTTGACTCGGATGAAGCGGGTCGTCACTATCTATAAGCTGCGTCCATTCTTGTTCCACGATTGGGCCGCGACCCGCGATTTCCAGTAGCGTTTGCTCGACGGGCGCAGTTGCGCACCATCGTTCCGGCCATTCCTTGTGGAATAATCGGGCAGGCGGTGGCTCAATGGCGGAATCATTCGCGATCCTGGTTGTGGAACCAGGCAAGGCGCAGCTCAACCACTTCAACGTAGAGCTTCGCGGCGAGACGCTCTGGACGACCGGGACAGACGATCTGGCCAAGCGGCTCTCCCGCGCGCGGCCGGAGCTGGTAGCCGTCGCGGGCGATGAAGGCGCTGCTCGCGATCTCGCAGAGCAACTGCGCAGACTGGGGGTCGCGCAGTCGGTGTTCCTGATCACGCCTGCCGACGGGGAAACGGTCAACGAGCCCGGTCAGATCCGCGTCGCACTCCCCGAGACGATCAGGATGTCCGGTGCGGAGCGACTGCTGCGTTACCTTATCGAGGCGGTGCTGAACGTTCAGGCACGCACGCCCGTTAGCGCGCTCACCGGCCTGCCGGGCAGTCCCGTGCTTCACCAGGAAGTGGACCGCAGGCTCGCAGCAAGCACGCCGTTCGTTTTCCTCTACCTCGATCTGGACAACTTCAAGGCCTACAATGACGCCTACGGTTTCGGCCGGGGGGACATCGCCATCCGCCTGCTTGCCAGCGAGGTGGTCGCAGCGGTGAAAGAGTTCGGCGCAGCGGACGACCTCTGCGTGCACATTGGCGGAGACGATTTCGCCATCCTCACCACCGCGCAGGACTACGCCCAGGTGGCGCGCAGGATCATCGTCGGATTCGCGGCCGGTGTTCCGGCGCTCTATTCCGAAGACGACCGGACCCGCGGCTTCATCGAGACCCGGAGCCGGCGCGGCGAGTTGACCCGGTACCCCCTGATGACAGTCTCGATCGGCGGGGTGAACTTGGCTGTCCGTCACATCGCCGGGTACTTGCAGTTGACCGAGACCGCGGCGGAGGTGAAAGGCTACGCGAAGGCTCTGGAAGGGAATCAGTTCGTCATGGATCGGCGGCGCGATTGAGGCCCCTCAGCCGTGTGATGGGAGCGCGGCACACGCAGGTCTGTTCCTGGCTGGAAACGCCGGAATCGGGGCTCCTGTCGCCCTGCGGTATCTCAGCAACGGATACGTTTGTGGAACAACCTCGGTGTGGGTTCACCTCTAGATTGATGCTTTCGGAAAAGGCAAACGCGTCGAAAGGCGCGGACGCAAAGCCATGGGTCTACGGCCCCGATCGGGCCTTGGCTGCCAGGCCACCAAAGGAAGCGTTGGTCTGCCGAAAGGTTTCCGAACCGCAGACGATGGGTGTTAGCGGAGTCGGCAGATGAGCGATGAGGCGCGGCAGTTGGGCCGCGACAGCGCGACAGCAGAGATCGCGGTGGCGGAGGCGGATCCCCGGCAGGCGAAGCATGCTGCCGAGGGTGCGCCCACTCAGCGCGTTGAGCGCCGCTCGACTCGGCCGACCCATACGCCCTCCCCGATCCCGCTGCTGAAGATCAGCCGGGGATTCGCTGCCGCGATCGCGCTCGTCACCGTCGGGGCATTCGTCGCTTCCTTCCTCAGCCCGGTTCCCGCCTCTGCGTTGAAGGTGCTCGTCATATGCGCCGCTGGTCTCCTCGCCGGGCTGGCCGCTCTGCAGTACCGCATGCACCAGGAGACCATGGCGCTCAACGACGAGTTCCGCCGAGCCCAGCAACTGGCCAGACTGAACTCGTCGGTGATCGCATCCTTTGCCATGGCTATCGATGCGAAGGACCAGCACACCCACGGGCACACGGAGCGGGTGCGCCGCCTCGCGCGCATGATCGGCGAGGAAATGGGGCTGTCGGACGACGAGCTACAAGCGCTGGAAACCGCAGCCATGCTGCACGACATCGGAAAGCTGGCGGTTCCCGATTACATCCTGTCGAAGCCCGGAGTGCTCTCTCAGGAGGAGATGAAGAAGGTCGAAACCCACACCCTGGTCGGCGCCGCCATCCTGGAACCGGTGCAGTTTCCGTGGCCGGTCATCCCCAGCATCCGGAGCCATCATGAGTGGTACGACGGTTCCGGCTACCCGGACCGACTGGTCGGCGACCAGATCCCACTCGGCGCGCGCATCCTGGCTGTCGCGGATGTGTATGACGCGCTTCTATCGCACCGGCCGTTCCGTCCTGCAAAGACAGTACAGGATGCTGTGCAGCTCATGCGTGATCGATCGGGAACGCAGTTCGATCCGGATATCCTCAGTATGTGTTTCCGGGTGCTGGCCGCGCAGCAGGCGACGGGCCGGTTTGACTTCATCTTCGATGCGAATTCGAACCAGGCACCGCAGGATACTGCAGGGAGCCGCGCGATCTTCCAGGATATCAAGCATGCGCACCAGGAACTACTCGCTCTCTACGAGATCGTTCAGACCATGGGCCAGAGCCTGGATGTTCAGGAAACGCTGGACCTGATCATGAACAAGACCAAGCGCATCATCGACTTCGCCACCTGCGTCATTTTCCTGAGAGAGGGCGAGAGCAGTGACCTGAAGGCGATGTCGGCAGCCGGCCCGTTCGCGGACATCATTCAAAACCGACGGCTGCCCGCCGGAAGCGGCTGCAGCGGCTGGGCCGCGCAGAACTGCACCACATCGGGTCTGGGCAGATCGGCAGGAGACGATCTCATGCTGCTGCTTGGCCCGAGCGCGCGCAACTGCGCCCTGACCGAGGTGCTGGCTGCCCCACTCGGGACCGAGACCGAGAGCATTGGCGCGCTCACTCTCTACCGGGCTAGCGACCGGCCGTTCACCGAAGACGACGCTCGGCTGCTGACCGCGGTCGCGCGCCAGGCTACCGTCGCGATCTCCAACGCCAGGAGGTATGAGCAGACCCGCCAGTCGGCGATGACCGATCAGCTCACCGGCCTCGCGAACGCCCGATTCTTCTTGCTGCACTTGGATCAGGAGTTGAGCCGTGCCCGCCGCGACCAGAATCCAGTGTCGCTCGTGGCCATCGACCTGAACAACCTCAAGCAGATCAACGATAACTTTGGCCACCAGCAGGGCGACCGTGCGCTGCGGATGATGGCGGAGGTGTTCCGACGCCACGTACGTGACTATGATACTGTCGTGCGGTACGCCGGCGACGAATTCTTTATCATACTCCCCGATACCCCCAACCAGCGAGCGGTCGAGACCTCGAACAGGATCAAACGGGCAGTACGAGAGACCGTGCTGGATGTCGGGGCCGGCAAACTCGTCAACCTGGGAGCCAGCTTCGGTGTCGCGACCTTCCCCGGTGATGCCAAAGAGATCGATGCTCTCATCGCCGCGGCGGACAGCGCAATGTACAAGGACAAGAACCTGAACCGCCAGGCGGCCATGCTGACACAGGCCAGGCAGAGCGCCGATGAGACGCGCCCCCCCGGAGGGGTTGCGCCCGCAGGCACCGGTGCCCCGAACACCGCAGCAGTTGCGGCGATAGAGGAGCAGAATCCGCCTGGACCACGCTGAGAGCTGGGCCCGCGGAGCGATGCGATCGCGCATTTCGCTCCTGTCGGACCAGGATATGCGAGGGCGCCCTGGACTCGACTTGCATGACTTCCGCCCTCTGGCCGCAAACTATGCATCAGCCGCGCCAACAGCAGAGAACCCACTACCTTGGAGGGGCGGCCGGGGGTCGCAGCGTACCATCTGACCCCAGATCGCCGCACATCTCTATGTCTGTTCCTATGCCCCCGATGAGCCGCATCGCCCGACCTGGGAGACGCGCGAGACCATGAGAGGAAGAGCGCTCACTGCGTATGTTCTCTGCGTCATCCTCGGCGGCGGGTGTGGGCTGGTGTGGTCGCTGCATCAGTGGCGAGGGGTGAACGTGGGGATGTGGCAGTTGGCGCTGTTCGTGGGGCTGGCAGGGGTGCTGGACCTGATGGTGGT
>JBEKKD010000017.1:0-19714 GCA_050010895.1 Armatimonadota bacterium | reverse complement strand
GCCTGCCACGTCAGCATCTGCGGCAGGAACGCGATCGCCGCTCCCAGGACCAGCGCCGATGCGCACGGCAGGGCGCGCCTGTACCGGAGCCCGAGCACCGAACTGATGGGGAGCAGCAACAGTAGGCCATCCTGGGGCCGGATCAGCGCGCACAGGCCCCCAGCCAGCCCGACGGCGAGCCACCGCGCCCACTTGCCCGACAAGCCGGTCTTCAGCCACAGCCACACCAGCAGCGAAGCCGCGAACACGCTCAGTCCGTGCGCCATCGTCGGCTCGAAGACGAGGTAGTAGAGTGTAGGACTCGCGCACAGGGCCGCAGCGACCGCGATCGCGGCGCCGTTTCGGCTCCGCAGCGCGTCGGCGCCGCACCACCACAGCGCCGCCTGGAACGCACACCATACGCCAAGCAGCCCGTAGAGCAGGGTCGCCAGCGCCACCGCAAGCTGATAGGGCATGCTGTAGCCGGTGCGAGCGACGCTGAGCCCGAACGTCTGCGCGGCCAGCACCCCCGCGTCGGCGAGAGCGAACGCGGGCATCCACAGCAGCGCGGGCCCGACGGTGAATGATGTCGGCGTAGGCCTTCCGCTCGGCAGGTGGAGAGCAGGCCGTCCCGCGATCAGTTGCGATCGTGCCAGCTCGTCGCTGAGGTCGAGATCGCGATCGAAGTAGAGCGAGGCGAGATAGGCGTAGTAGTAATCACCGTCATTGGTGATGAAGCTCGTGCGCGCCCCGTGGACAGCGCGGAAGACTTGGAACAGAGCGAGCACGACGCCGAACGCGATCAGGGCTCTTCGCCACCGGCGCGCGTCGGCGACCCTCGAAGTGACGGCGACCTCCGGTTCAGCGCTTACGCCGGCATCTGTCACGGTCCCGCCGTTCGCTTCTTGGGTGTCCCCCCGCCCATTGGCACGTCACTGGCGCCCCCGGGGCGAGTCGAACGCCCGACCAAGGCCTTAGGAGAGCCCTGCTCTATCCTCTGAGCTACGGGGGCGGTCGAAAGCTCGGCCATGCGAGCTCGTCTTCACCGTCTAGAGTCTAGCAACACGGAGAATGCGCGTCAAGCAAGCGACGCCGCTCACGAGCAGCAGGAGAGATGAGCGTTTCTGCGGAAAAGATACTATACAGGAACGGCCTTCGGTATGCCCAAGCGCATCGATCTTGACACGAACGGCGGCGATACGAACGACGACCTCGAGAAGGCGTTGCGGCAGCTTCAGCGGCCGCAGAAGCGCCAGCCGCGATCCGACGCCGAGAAGAAGCAGCAGACGCGCGAGGAAGTCCAGGACGCTGTTCGCGAACTCGCCCAGCAGCAGAAAGTGGCCGCCGAAGCGCGAAAGCCCCGCGCACCACGCCCCACCTGGCTCATCCCTGTCGTCATCGCCGCGGTCGCCCTCGCCGGCATCATCATCGCCGTGATCGCCTTCAGACCCGAACCGCTTCCCGCGCCGGCCACCACCGCGCAGGGGGCGGTCAGCGGTTTCTGGCGGTCGCTGATCGATGGGAAGTACGAAGCGGCAACGGTCTACTGCCCCTCCATGGTGGACAAGTACGGCAGCCGCAAGCAGGCCGCCGAGCGGCTTCAGGAGACCTTCGGGCAGAACCCGCCGGTGCGCCTGTCGAAGGTGGGGGATCCGGAAGAGCTTCCCGACTCATCCGATCTCAGGATCAGTTACGAGATCTACCTGCGAAGCGGCACCCCTCGCAGCGGCGAAGCCATCGTCTCGGGCAACGACGGAACCTACGCCATCGTCGCCGGGATCTAGCCCAATCTACTCCTCCACCCGCGGGGCCCTCAGCAGCAGCACCTCCTCGACATTCTGCAGCCTCGCGGCCGGCTCCACTGCCGCTTTCTTGCCGGAGGTGTTGGGATCGGCTGCCACGGAGGTGATGGTCCCAACCCGCAGTCCCGCCGGGAAAACGCCGCCGATGCCGGCCGTGAGCAGCTCGTCGCCGTTCCTCACCTGCGCCTGTGGACCCAGGTAGAGAAGCTCGCACTGCCACGCTCCCAGGCCCTTCAGCACCCCTGTCTCGCGGGAGCGCCGAACTCTCACCGCCACTCCGCTGGCGATGTCCGTTATCGGGAGGATCCGCGCGCTATGCTCGGCGACCGCGCAGACCTGGCCGACGACCCCCGGTTTCGTCACGGCGACATCCCGAACGCGAACGCCCTCCGCGCGGCCCCGGTCTATCGTGAAAAAGGAGAGCCAGCCTCCACTTCCCACGGCGATGACATGTGCCATCTGTTCAGGCCGGCGCACTGCTGCGTAGGCCGATCGCAACTCGCGCTCGCGCCGCAGCCCGGCATACCGCTCCTGGAGAGCGCTCAATGCCTCTTCGAGGTCGGCCACGCGCGTCGTCAGCCGTTCATTTTCGTCGGCGAGCAGCCGCGCCTTCATCGCCGATGCCCAGGCTGCCCTCGCCCCCAGTGTCGCTTTGAGGACGAGTGACTGCGCCGGCGCCGCGGTTCCGCAAATCACGCTTTCCAGCCACATATGGCCGCCGGATCGCTGAGCCGCCTTCTGCCATGCGTCCAGTCCGAACGCGACGGCAGCCAGCAGGCACAGCATCAGCAAAGCTCGGCTTCGTTTCCTCGCCACCCGCACTATCATCCGAAATCTGTCCCCTCGCCCCACTGTCATCCCGAGCCGTCGCTGCGTCCCCGCCGCATGGTTGCGTCGGTACTTCAGTGCCGACGCCGCGCCGTTCCCCCCGACTCTCGACTCCTCGACTCTGGGCCCTTCGGCAGCCTGCTGCCGAGGGGCCTCCTCACGCCTTCCCGTCAGGCTTCACAAACGCGTCGGCGAACTGCTCGGACTCCTCCAGGGCGCGCCCCGCGCCCATCACCACGCACGTCAGCGGATCCTCCGCCATTCGCACCAGCATCTGCGTCTCCTGCGCGATGTACCGGTCGATCCCGCGCAACAGCGCGCCGCCGCCAGTGAGCACTATTCCCTGCTGCATGACGTCGCCTGAGATCTCCGGCGGCGTCTCCTCCAGCGTCGCTCTGATCGCCTCTACGATGCCCGCCAGCGGCGCCACGATCGCTTCCCTCACCTGGGCCGCGCTCACCTCGACCGCCTTCGGCAGCCCGGTGAGCAGGTCCCGCCCGCGCGCCAGCGACACCTGGCGATCTTCGCCGTTCAGCGACACCGCCGAACCGATCTCGAGTTTCATCGCCTCCGCCGTCGCGGGGCCGACTGCCAGGTTGTGCTCGTGATACATAAACGCGATGATGGCGTCATCGAGCTCGTCGCCTGCTACGCGGATGGATCGCCCGGACACCACGCCATTCAGCGCAATCACCGCCACCTCGGAGGTGCCGCCGCCGATGTCAACGACCATGCAGCCGCTCGGCTCCGAGATCGGCAGCCCGGCGCCGATCGCCGCCGCCATCGGCTCCTCGATCAGCAGCACTTGCCGCGCCCCCGCCCGCACCGTCGCATCTCGCACGGCCCGTCGCTCGACCTCGGTGACGCCCGATGGAATGCCGATCACAACAGTGGGGTGGAGGAACGTCCTGTGGCGATGCACGCGGTGGACGAAATGCTTGAGCATCACTTCCGCCACGTCGAAGTCGGCGATCACCCCGTCCTTGAGCGGCCTCACCGCGGTGATGTTCGGCGGCGTCCGCCCGAGCATGCGCTTGGCTTCCGTGCCGACAGCGAGTACCGTGTTCGTGGAACGATCCACGGCGACCACCGACGGCTCTCGCAGCACCACTCCCCTGCCGCGTACGTGCACCAGCGTGTTCGCGGTTCCGAGATCGATTGCGATATCCCGTGATTGGCCCGCCCAGAGACTCCGCCACAGCCGCATTAGCCGTACCTCTCAGCGCCGAACTCGGCCAGCATCTCTATCAGTCTGGGGAGGGGAAGCCCGATCACGTTCGTGTAGCACCCCCGTAGCGTGCGGATGAGACCCGCCCCCTCGCCCTGGATCGCATACGCTCCGGCCTTGTCCATCGGCTCCCCCGTTTCTACGTATCGGTCTATCTCTCGTTTCGACAGCGCTCGAAACGCTACCTCCGTGCACTCGTAGTCCACGAGCCGACGCATTTCCCGTGCCGGCGGCGCTCCAGTGCTCACCAGCGCCACCCCCGTGTATACCCGATGCCACCTGCCGGCGAGCATGCGCAGCATCCGCCGAGCGTCCCTCTCATCTCTCGGCTTGCCCAGCACCTCACCATCACAGACCACAATCGTGTCTGCCCCCAGAACGATGTTGCCCCGCGCATCGACCGACTGCGCCTTCTCCAGCGCCGATCGCTTCACCAGCGCCGCATAGCTGCCGCGGAGGCGCCGGGGCGCAGTGTCCTCGACGAGGGGAGCGGCGATCCGAAACTCGATCCCCGTCGCCCGAAGCAAGTTGTGCCTCCGCGGCGAGCGGGACGCCAATATCAGCATGATGCACCGTTACTTCGGCACTCCAATGCCGAAGCCCCTCTGCCGGGCCTACACCCGCCCCGGCCGCAGCACGTGGAACAGAGCGATCAGCCCCACCACGATCCCTGCGAAAATCGCAGCGATCCCGAGGCCGACGTGCGCCGCGTGGCGCGCGCTCGACAGATAGATCGCGCTCGTCACCAGCAGCGAGGCCGAGAGTATCGCCAGCGTGAGTCGATTCACCGAGCGGCTGATGTGCGAGAGTTGCTGGTTCCCGTCCGGGTCGTCCATCCTCATGCGCAGCCCGCCCTGGTTCGTCAGCGACAGCATCCTATCGATCTGCGACGGCAGCTTGCTCATGTGGTGCAGCGCCGAGGATCCCACCCGCGCGATGCGGTCGTACATGGCATCGATCGTCAGCTCTTTCCTGCGCGCCTCTTCGACGACGGGCTGGGCGAGATCGCGGAAATCGAACGCGGGGTCGAGCTCGCCGCAGATGGCCTCCGTCATCAGCACCGCCTTCACCGCCAGCGATAGCTCGGGCGAGACCCTCACCTGATTCAGCCACAGCGCCCGCAGCATTCTCGTGAGCAATTCACCCAACGGGAAGTCACGCCGCGGAAGCGTCACGAACCGGCTGAGCAGACCCGTCAGATCGGCCCGGAGTGAAGCCAGATCGGTGTCGCCGCCGACCGTTCCCAGCTCCGACATCACGTCGATCACCCCGTCCACATCCTCCCGGTAGACGTTTCGCATCATCTGCGCGAGCAGGCTGCGGTTGCGCGGGTCCAGATATCCCATGATGCCGAAATCGAGCATCACGATGGTGCCGTCGTCCTCGAACAGCACGTTTCCCTGGTGCGGATCGCCATGGAAGAACCCGTCGATGAACATCTGGTGCAGCATGCTGGTGCCGAGCATGCGCGCTACCTCGGCCCGATCGAACGCCGCCTGGGCCAGACGGTCGACTCGGTGGCCATAGACCCGCTCGGTGGTCAGTACCCGCCGCGTGGTAAGATCCCAGATGACCTCAGGGATGTGCGCTCTGATGCCGGCGTCCTTCAGCGTCTGCCTCAGTCGATCGGCGTTGTGCCCCTCGAGCGTGTAGATCAGCTCATCCTGGATCTGCTCCGAGAAGCGCCGCATGAACCCGGGCAGGTCGTAGACCCTGAGCGATGGCACTTGCCGGTCCAGCAGCCTGCCCGCCTCGGACAAGATCAGCACATCGGATTCCACCAGCCTCCCCGCGCCCGGCCGCAGTACCTTGACCGTCACCTGCCGTCCATCAGGCAGAACGGCGGCGTGCACCTGGCCCAGAGACGCCGCCGACAGCGGCTCGGGATCGATCTCCCGGAAACACCGCTCGATCGGCCGGCCCAGCTCCGTCTCGATCGGCACTCGCAGCTCATCAAACGGAACGGCCGGGCCCTCATCCTGCAGGCGCCGTAGCTCCGCGACCACATCGGCAGGAAGCAGATCGGCCCGAGCGCTCAGAACCTGGCCCAGCTTCATGAACGTTGGGCCAAGCTCCTCGAGTGCCAGGCGCAGGCGCTGTGCCCCCGAGAGCCGCGCGTGCGCTCGTGCCAGGCCTCGCCGCCCGAGTGGCAACACCGTGCTCACCCCGAGCCGGTCGAAAAACGACCCCAGCCCATAGTCCAGCACCAAGACCGACAAGATGTGGCGGACCCGCCTCAAGTTAGGCAGGCTGATTCCGATGTTCATCGAGGTCCAACCACCGCCATCTGCCGCTCCCCTTCTCTCGGGGGCGTCGGTACCTCAGCGGCGTCCGTCGGCTGACGGAAACGCCACAGCCTCAGTGGCGCCGCCGGAGTGCCGACGCCCCTATGCATCCGCTTCACACACACTCCGACATCGGCGGGGCCTGTTCTTCGGGTGCGGCCTGGCGGGCGCGCTTCAATTCCTGCTCCAACTCGACCACCCGCCGCTCGAGGGCCTCGATGCTCGACTGCCGCGCCAGGTCCGCCTGGGCCAGCATCTTATCCACGGTCTGGTGGACCAGGCCCTCCATCTTCGCCTTCTGTTCCTTCCCCTTCTCGAGCATCTCCGAGAGCATCTTCTGGCCGTCGTCTTTGCTCATCGAGCCCCGTTTCACCAGATCGTCCACCAGCTTCGCTGCGGCCTCTTTCGTCAGCAGCGCCGCGCCCAGCCCCAGGTCGACCGTCTTCTCGAAAAGGTCTCGCCACGAGACTACCTTGTGCGATTCAGACATCGCTGTCTCCCTTCTGTGTCATCTCGTTGCGTCGGTACTTCAGTCCTGCCCGTTGCGTCGGTACTTCAGCGGCGCCGCTGAGGCTGCGCCGCCGGCCGGAGTGCCGACGCCGCTTCACGTCCCCACAATCGGCACGCGCCCTCCGCACAGCTCGCAATGCCCGCCCACCACGCGAATCCTCGACACCGCGAATCCCCGCCGCTCCACTACCGGCTTTCCGCAGTTGCCGCAGTTCGTGTCCTCCCCTTCCCCGCCCCACATATTTCCGACGTAGACGTAGTGCAGCTTCTTCCGTGCCATCTCGCGCGCTCGCAGCAGCGTTTCCGGTGGCGTCGGCGGTTCGGTCAGCTTGTAGTCCGGATGGTACCGCGAGAAATGGACCGGCATCTCGGGATCTACGCCCGCTGCCCAATCGACGAGTCCGGCGAGCGCGTCGTCAGAATCATTCCAGTTCGGAATGACGAGGTTGGTGATCTCCACCAGGCAGCCGGCCTGCTTGGCGATCTCCACCGTTCGCCTCGGCGGCTCCGCGCGGCCGCGGCACAACTCGTGGTAGAACTCCTCTCTGACCGACTTGATGTCAACGTTCATCGCGTCGATGAACGGCAGCACCTCCCGCAGGGGCCCCTCGTTCACGTAGCCATTCGTCACCAGAACGTTCTTCAGCCCGCCCGCTCTCGCCAACTTCGCGGTCTCGAGGACGAACTCGTACCAGATGAACGGCTCGTTATAGGTATACGCGATGCCGATATTCTCCGGTTCGCGTTCGGCCAGCGCGACCGCCTCCTCCGGCGTCATTCGCTTCGTCCCCCCGTCCTGTTGAGAGATCGCCCAGTTCTGGCAGAACGAGCAGGCGAGATTACATCCGGTGCTGCCCAGGGAGAGGATCACCGAGCCCGGATAGAAGTGAAACAGCGGTTTCTTCTCGATCGGGTCCAAGTGAGCCGCCGACACCCGGCCGTAGTTCAGCGTCCGGAGCGTCCCCTGGACGTTCCCGCGCACGCGGCACAGCCCCTGCTGCCCCTCGGCGATGCGGCAGCCCTGCGGGCAGAGCAGGCAGTGCACTCGCCCCGCCTCAGCCTTCTCCCAATACAGCGCCTCTTTCATCCCGACTGCCGCCACCGTTGGCCATCCATCACGACTAGGTAGGAGCTTGCCATCGCGTCGGTACTTCCGCGGCGCCGTCGGCTGCGCCGCCGGCCGGAGTGCCGACGCCCCACCGCCTCCGCGCCGAATCCCATCCGCATTCTATCCCCGCCTCCCCCCGGCGACAAGCCGGTCCGGCCCCCCCTTGTTGCATCACCTATTCAGGAGCGTCCCCAAGGCCGAGGTAAGCGAACGAACCCACGCCATAGATCAGCGCGAGCGCCGCGGCGACGATCCCGGAGTCGTTGAACGCCCAGGCTGCGGCGGCCCCGACCACAGACGCCACCAGCGCCGGCGCCAGCCACTCCCTGTGGGCCAGCGCCGCCACGGCCCGCTGTGGCCGCGCCAGCAGGAACACGCCCAACACCCCCATCGCCGCCAGGGCAACGTCCGTCCACAGCGACGACCGCACCAGCATCCAGTTCATCGTCCACTTTCGTGCCGCGACCGTCACCAGCGCGCTGGGGCCCTGTGATTGGACACTGGAGAAGAACATGCCGACATGTGATGCTTCGCCGCCGCGGTGCAGCGCATCGGCCCCGATCGCCGCGCCGGCCGCCGCGGTCATCAGCGCCAGCACCAGGGCGACGTGCCCCCACCGCGGCCGCTCCCGCCAGAGGTAGGCGATGAAGACCGCGAACCCCACCGCGCATTCCAACCCCATTCCGAGGTTCGCGCCGAACCGCGCGTACCCCGCCATGCCCGCCACCCCCAGCAGCACCGCGCCTGCGAGGACGCGTTCCCCGCCGCTCGATGGATGGCGCCGCTGTGAGAGCAGCGCCGCGATTGCTACGATCGCAGCCCCCAACAGCGCGCCCCCATACTCATCGCCCATGCCGTAGAACCGGGCGCCCGATGCCGCGGAGTAGCTCAGAGGGGACCACTGCAACATGTGCTCCCCTCTCAGGAGGTCATAGACGAGCAGACTCATGAGCGCGATCGCCGGGAGCGCGTGCCCCGATCGCCAACTCGTCAGCGCGGCTCCCACCAGCGCGATCAGCACCGCCATCGCTGCTGCCGCGCCCGCCATCTGAAGCAGGGGAAGCGGACGGAGCGCAACCAGCAGCAGCGCCGGCGGCGCTGAAAGGAGCACCAGCAGCAAACCCCTGTTCAGGCTTCTCAGCCAGCGCGGCACGGTGTCGCCGAGGGCAAACATGGCCGCGGCCGCCCACAGCGCAATGATCGCCAGCACGGCCACCCACCGGAACACGTACCGCCGCAGAATCTCGACGTCAGTTTGCCGCGCGTAGTCGGTCCGCACCCCCAACAGCGCGTCCCTCGCCGGTTCGACCCGCATCGGCCGGCCTACCATCCCCTCGGGCGCGCCGACATTGAAGTATTCGAGAACGGTTGCAGCCACATCGGTGCTCGCGACGATCCCACCGCGGCGAGTGGACGGAGACGTGAGCAGTCCCTTCGCGCCGCCGGGCTGCCGGAAGATTACTGGCGTGAGCGCCGCGAACTGCTCATCGGGGTCGGCGTCGCGGACCGTCGGTGTCAGCACCAGCACGCCCCAGCTCTTCGGCGACAGCCCTGTGAGAATCGCACCCAGCAATCGGTCGGCCTGCTCGATGGCGCGGGTGCGTTCTCTCTTCGCGGCAGACGGGGGCATGTACGCCATGTATTCGCCCACCCGCGAAGTCTCGCCAAGGTCAACAACGATCATGTCGGCCGCCTCGGCCGCTCGATGGAACGCCGCCAGCAGCCGCGCGGGATCAGTCGTCATGCGATAGGGCAGGTTCGGCTGGCGCTTCAGGAGATCCGCGCCGACATCGCCGAGCTCGACGAGTCCCTGCTCGTCCATGCCGATCGCGGCCAGCTCCCGGTGCGCCTCGCGCTGGGTGTCCGCGTTGCCGACGCACGCGACGCGCAGTCCGGCGCGGCGAAGAGCGCCCCCGAGCAGCCCGAGGGTGATCGGATAGGACAGACTCGAGTTCTGGCGGATCAGTTCGCCGATGCTGATGCCGGCGATCGCGCTGTCGCCGACCGGCCAGCCCGTCCGGGATGCGTACACCTGTCGCGCCGGCAGCCCGTCCACGATCTCGCCCGCGTCGAACGCCGCCGCCTCCGGGCTGATCTGTCCGGCATGGGGCACCGCGGTCGCCCTGGAGCCCGCGCCGAGGGTCAGATATCCCCCTTCGCCCCCCGCCACTCGCGCCGCCCTCACGCTCATCATCCCGATGCCGCCGTCTCGTGCCAATCGGCGCAGCGTCGGCGCGTGCACCTCGCTGCCCAGCAGGTCCGGCCAGGTAATCTGATCGAGGATGGCGATGATGAGTTTCGCGTTCTTGGGCGCAGGCGCCGCGCACGAACAGAGCGATAGAGATGCCAGCCAGACCAGCAGTAGGGCGGCCGTTCCTGCCGTTCTCACGGTCGCGCACCCCCGGTCTTCATCGCGCCGCGCAGAACATCGGCGTACACCTGCTTCGTGCGCTCGAACATCAGACTGAGATCGAATCGCTCCGCCGCGCGGTGACGGCCGCGTTCGCCCATGTCACGACCCCATTCAGGCTTCTCCAGCAGCGACTCGATCGCCGCTGCCAGCGCCTCCGGGTCGCCCGGTTCGACCAATACCCCTGTCTCACCATCCACCACGACTTCGGGCACTCCACCGACACGAGTCGCCACCACCGGCTTCTCCGCCGCCATCGCCTCCATCGCCACCATCGAGGAGCCCTCCGTGAGAGACGCGACAACGACGATATCCAGTCCCGCGATCAGATCCGCCGCCGATTCGATCTCCCCTATCATATGCAGCCTCTCGTGCAGGCCTAACTCGTCGCGAAGCGACTCCGCGGCATCTCTCAGCGGCCCGTCACCGGCCAGCACGAACTCGACGTCCGGCCAGCGCGCCGCTGCTTCCGCGCATGCGCGAATGTACTCCAGGATGCCCTTCTGTGGCGCGAACCGCGCCACCATGCCCACGGTTGTCTTGTCGGCGGCGACCCCGTATGCGACGCGTGAATCCGCGGGACCCCGCTCCCCCTTCGTCCGGATGTAGATACCGTTCGGGATGGTGACAGTCTTGTCCGCTGCATCCGGGTAGAGGTCGAGCGCATCGCGCCGCAGCGCGTCGGACACGGTGATGATCCTCGACGCCCGACGCAGCACCTGGCGAACGGCCCACCGATGCTGCGCGCGGGTCGCCCGCATCCCCGTCGCGTTCGGCGGGTAGTTGTGGATCGTGGCGACCATGCGCACCGACCCTGCCAGAGGAGTCGCGAGCGCACCGACGAGGCCGGCCGCGAAGGAATGCGTGTGGATGATCTGCGCCTGGTGATGCGAAATCGCGCTGGCAACGTGCAGCGCGGCCACGGCCGCGCGCGATGGATGGCCCCCGCCGCCGATCCTGCACGAGTAGATGGGGATAGACCGCTCTCTCGCCGCGTCGGTGATCGGCCCATCCTGGTCGCAGGCCACGGCGACACCATACCCATCCCTGTGCAGCTCCGCCAGCAGCGAGATCACGTGGCGAGCCAGGCCGCCCCGCGCCGGCGGCGCGACGAACAGCACCCGCGCCGTCTGCGGCACTGCCCCTGCTTCTAACCCACGAGCAACTGCTTCCACTCTTCCCCCCGAACGGGTTATGCGCGGCGATCATTATAGTCGCGCCAGGTACGACAAGCAACCATCGAGCGATCCGCCACGCAGTGGCGGAGATGGTGAATGTGTGGCGCACGCCTTTCGAGCACGCCTAGTCGGTGGCGGTGGATCCGCGCGACGGCCTCATGCCAGGCGCCCACAGGTTCCAGCACTCCCTACTTGGCGTAGCCCAGCGAGTGGAGCACCCGCTGCTGCTGAGAGGTGAGTTCCTCCAGCGGGGGTTTCGGTGCGCGGACGGCGGGCGTCAGATCCGGGAAGGCCGTCGGTGGGTATCGCTGGCCGCGCGCGAAGGAGGCGAAGGCGCGCTCCAGCGCGGACGCCCGCGCGCGCTCCTTCCGGTAAAGATCGATGGTCTCCCAGGGATCGTCGTCCAGGTCATAGAGCGCCCTTCCCCCGGCGCCAGCGTGCAGGAGCAGCGCGTAGTGGGCGTCGCGCACGGTGTAGCAGCAGGTATCCCCGGTGGTGCGACTGACGAGGAAATCGTTCACCTTTGGCACCTCACCCGTCAGCAGCGGCAGGAGCGACTTCCCCTGCAGGCCGGGGTGAGAGCCGGCGATCCGGAAGAGGTCGAGGAAAGTAGGGAACAGGTCGATGGTTTGCGTCAGAGCATAAACTCTGCCGCGTGGCACCCTGGCCCTCGGAAATCGCACGAGCAGTGGAATGTGCAGGGTCTCGTCGTAGGGGCAGTTGATATGGAACGCATATCCGTGCTCACGCATTGCCTCGCCGTGGTCCGCGGTGACGATGAGGAGTGTGTGTTCGAGCAGGCCCGACTTCCGCAACGTCTCCTCCAGGTGGCCCAGGAAGGAATCCGCCCACCGCATGTTCGCATCGTAGAGGTCGAGCCATACGTCGCCTGGCTTGGGCTCGCCCGGCTTGACCGCGTCACCGATCCCTGTTGGCGTCCGCGCCCGCCAGTAGTACGGCGGCTGCTTTCCGCGGAAGGGGCTCTGGAAGCGTTCTGGCGCCACGTACGGATCGTGGGGCGGGTAGACGTGGATGTAGGTAAAGAAGGGGGCGTCGTCTCTCTTCCACTCCCTCCCCACCTGGTCCAGTTGCTCGTCAAGCGCGGTGATGAGATCCAGTGTGCCACGTCCCTCGGGCTGTCTGCTGTAGTGTGGTCGCGTGCGCGGATCCTCCACGAAGTACTGCTCCTGGAAGTCCCGGCCAATGCCGAATTCGGGAGTCACGATCTTGCTCGAGCTTACCAGGTAGGTCGAGAAACCGGCGTCGGCAAACGCGCCCTCCAGCGTGAGCGCGGGCCACCGGCCCGCGACGGAAACCTGGGCGGGGCCATTCGTGAGCTGACCGTGGGTGTCCGGGTACTCACCGGTTAGCAGCGAGATAGTCGACGGGTGGGTCTCCGGCGCCTCGCAGAAATGTTGCTCGAAGAGAACCCCCTCTCCCGCGAGCCGGTCAAAGTTCGGGGTGGTGTCGCGCGGGTATCCATAGGCCCCGAAGTGATCCGCCCGCGCCGCGTCGAGCACGCAGATGATCACATTGGCGCCTTCCACCGCGGATCGCAGGTCGGCCGCGTCCGGCACCGCGCCCGTGTACGCGAGCGGCTGCGGCCGGAAGGGTCGCCCGGGAGGGGGCGCGTGCGGCGGCGTGCTCGGGGCGGCGTCCTGGACTGGCGGGGCGGCCGTGTCGGCCGTTCGCCGTGGCGACCGGGGGACCCACACGGCCAGCAGGAAGCAGGTCAGCCCAATGATGAGGGCGACCAGACAGATGCGGAGCCGGCGCGCACTCACGCGGTTCCTCCTCGTAACCCGCCAGGGTGATCGTGGTTGGAGAGACGAACGCCAGCGGGCAGGCACGGAAAGCAGCGGGCGGAGTCCGCCCCCGGCGGACTCCGCCACTTCGCCCACAGGGCCCGTAACGAGATCGGAACATCAGCCGTCGTGAACCCTAGTGGATTTGCTCACCAAATACGTTGCAGACCATGATGCCCTCCAGGGGGGCGTTCGAAACCGTCGCATGGTTATACACCCTATCGGACCCGAAGAGGATCTGCTCGGAAGGCATCCACTGCGCGTGGCCGTCGGCAAACCCGATGTTCGAGCCCCCCAAATGTCGGGGATGAGCATTCTGCTGACGATACGCCGCATCCCATCCATAGCGCGGATCGTTGGCGCCGCACTGCGAAATGAAGCTGTAGGTGCAGCTCGCGCACGTGTGCGTCGGATCCCCGCAGCCGCCGGCGCCGTCCAGCCGGCACATGTCGGGATAGGCGATCCACGAGGTTCGATCAAAGTCGAGATGGACGCCCGCATCTGCGACGACCACCCTCCTGACGGGGTCATCTATCTGGCTGGTCTTCGTGTCTATCAGACCGCAGGTGGCCGTCCCAATCGACTGGTCGAACCCGCCCGTGCTCCCGCCCGCGCACTGGCCGGTCTGCACGAACGAGTCGGTGATGGTGCCGCCCCATCCCGGGGGAAAGTACACACCCCCATTGTTGAGAGCAGTCGTGCATGAAGTCGGAGCCGGATCGTTCTTCGCGGCTGTGAACCAGTCCGGAGTGCAGGGGTTGACCTGGAACGTCGTCTCGGTGTGGTACTGGCCGGCGCTCGGGCACCGCCAGACATCCCGGTTCTTGATATACTCCTCGAAGACAACGGGCCAACGCAGATAGGGGTTGCTCATGAGGGGGTTCCTGAGACAGGAACTGCCGCCGTTGAGGTTCGTGAACCAGTCATTCACCTCCGTCCGGTGTTCGCTCGGCGGAAACCTGTCATAATCCGTCAGGTACATCTGTACAGCCATGGCGATGTTCTTGACGTTCGACAGGCACTGAATCTTGCGAGCCGACTCACGCGCTCGCGCAAAGACGGGAAACAGCATTGCGGCCAAGATCGCGATAATCGCGATAACGACGAGTAACTCTATCAGGGTGAAGCCGGTCTTTCGCTTCATTAGCATGGGGCCTCCATTCTTACCGGCAGGCTGCCCATTCTGCGGGAACAGCCGTTGTGAATCTCTCCATCACCTCCTTCGCACCCGATACGATCAGAGCCAGCCCAACGCGCTCGCAGGTCGGGCAGATTATAGAAAGCGTAGCACTGCTGCGGGGCGCCGTCAACTCGCTTATGGACCAGAATGGGCCCACCCCGGGCAGCGCCTCCCTCGGGGTGACAACGGTGGCAGACCGTCACCAAAAGCGATGTTCCTGCGCTCCGCCATAGCCCAAGAGGCTGGGAGGCCGCGCTCCTCCCACAAACAGCAAAAGCGGGCCTTTTCAGACCCGCTTCAGCCTCGGCGGACCTGCCTCGAGTCCGCCTTATGCCAGACGGGCCTGCTTCCGACCCGTCTTCCTTGAGTATTCATTCGCGTAGGGCAGGAGCTTCAGTCGCCTCGGGTGACGTGTCTCCTGCCCATCACCCCCGAGCCCTTGCCGCCGGAAGAAAAAGCCCCGCCTGTGCCGTGTGCCCCATGAGTTTTTGAACCTGCCGAAGCAGGTGGGGACCGCTCACGGATGTCGCGTGATTCACAGCTTTCGCTGAGCTACCACTTGTCAACCGGTTTGAAGTCCCCTGGAAGTTAGTGTTGGCTCAAAACTTCCCGAGACAATCACGTACACCGCAGGGCTAACCTGTCTCTAATCGCATACTATCACAACCCCCTCCGTCGCGCAATAACGCTTGTGCTGCGGGTGTGACCGCAAAGCCTGGGCGAACAGGAAAGCACCGAGCTGTCATCCCGAGCGACTCGTCCGTCAGCTGACGGAAAGGGGCGAGCTATGCGAGGGATCAAGACCTGCGGAGCCGACCGGAGAGAGGCGATTCCCTCCAGGAACACCTGCACCCAAACAACTCAGTCACACCCTGGTACTGCGAGCGGTCCAGCCCGACCGCGGCACGGGCGCCGATCTGCCATGCGAGACCGGAACGGAGTGCCCCAAAGCACAGAAAGCGCCCGCAGAGCGGACGCTTCCGATGGCGTCTCTATAGATCTGGTCGGGGCGGCCGGACTTGAACCGACAACCACCGGCACCCCATACCGGTGCGCTACCAAATTGCGCCACGCCCCGCGACCGCGCTGATTATAGCACGCGGCACCCCTCTGTCAATAAAGCCAGTCTCCGCCCGGCCGTAGGTCCGCCTCGGGCGCAGACCACAGTCTCGGCCACATCTGTGCCATCTCCCTGATCTGCGGATTATGCCTGTCCCGTGCCCTTCCCGCTGACGATGCTTCGCAACTGCTTGCCCGGCCGAAACCCGAGCGACCAACTCGCCGCGACCTTTATCTCTTCCTGAGTCCGCGGGTTGCGGCCCACTCGCGCCTTTCGCTTCCGCGGCTCGAACGTCCCGAACCCGCTGATCTGCACCTTCTCGTGTTTCTTCAGCTCCGCCGCGATCGCCCCAAACATCGCATCGATGATCCAGGTCGTCTCTTTCTTGCTGGCCCCCGTTCTCTCCGCCACCTTGTCTATGAGTTCCGCCTTGGTCAAACCGCTCACCTCCTCAGCCCGCCGACGTCGCACGGCGCCTCACAGTTCCACTCCTTCTGTGACTCTCCTTCTCTGCCGGAGGCGGCGCGGGGTTCGATCGCGCTCGCCGAAGCTGACCAGCAAGCTCCCGGATCGGGAGCGTGTTCAGCACATCGCGCGGCTCCAGCCAACCGCGCCGCGCTACTCCCACCCCGAAGTGCATGTACTGGAAGTGATCGCTGGAATGCGAATCGGTGTTGATGAGGATCTTCACGCCGAGCTCTTTCGCGCGGCGAACCTGCGCATCCCTCAGGTCGAGCCGGTCGGGGTACGCGTTGATCTCCATTGCCACTCCGAGGCGCGCCGCGGCATTCAGAACCTCCTCCATATCCACATCATATGGTTCGCGCCTGCCGATGATGCGGCCCGTTGGATGCCCGACGCAGTCGAGCCACGGGTTCTCCATTGCTCTGACGATGCGCGCGGTCATCTCCGCCCGCTCCATCTTCCACCCGGAGTGCACCGAGGCCACGACGAAGTCCAGCTTCGACAGCAGCTCGTCGGGGTAATCCAGGCTCCCGTCCCGCTTGATGTCCACCTCGCTGCCGTTGAGGATCGCGATCCCCGGCACTGCGCGTCGCGCCGCCTCGAGTTCCTCCGCACGCTGCTCCAGTCGCTCAACGGTGAGGCCCCCTGCGATGGTCTGCGACTGCGAGTGGTCCGTCATCGCAATGTACTCGTACCCCAGCGCCTCTGCCGCCCGCGCCATGCTCTCGATGCTTTCGTGGCCGTCGCTCCACGAGCTGTGAACGTGCAGATCGCCGCGGATGTCGGACAGCTCGACGAGCGTCGGCAGCCGCCCCTCTCGCGCGGCCTCGATCTCCCCCTGGTCTTCTCGTATCTCCGGCGGCATCATCGGAATCCCTACGGCCGCGTACATCTCCTCTTCGGTCCGCCCCCCGATCCGCTTCTCCTCTGTGCCGGCGGTGCTGAACGCACCGTACTCGTTCAGCTTCAGCTTCTTCTTCACCGCGAACTCGCGCAGCTTGATGTTGTGCTGCTTGGATCCCGTGAAATACTGCAGCGCGGCGCCGAATGACTCCGGCGCGACCACTCGAATGTCCGCCTGCACGCCCGCGTACGTGACCACGCTCGACTTCGTCGGCCCCTTCATCAGCACCCGGTCCACGACGCTCAGGTTGACGAAGCAGTCCATCACCCGTTCGGGTTCGCCCGAGGTGACCAGGATATCGATGTCGCCGATGGTCTCCTTCATCCGTCGCAGGCTTCCCGCAGCTTCCATCTGGTCAACCGGCGCGCCCGCGCGTATCTCCGCCATCATCGTCTGCGCCATCGCCCATGCCACGCCCAGGGTGGCGCGCTTGCCGTACTCGCGCACGTGGGCGATTCCCCGGAGAATCTCCTGTTCGGTCTTCTCCCCCAGCCCGCGCATGGTGCGCAGGTGACCCTCAGTCGCCGCGTGCTCCAGCTCGTCGACGGTCGTGATTCCCGCATCGAGCAGGAGCTTCACGGTTTTCGGCCCGATGCCGGAAATGCGAAAGAACTCCAGCGCGGTCGGCGGGAACTCCTGGAGCAACTGCTGGTGGAACGCGCACTGCCCGGTGTCGAGCATCTCCTCGATCTTCGCAGCGATGCTCGTCCCGATGCCGGGGATCGTCCGCAGTTCCCCCCGCGCTCGCAGCCCGGCGAGGTCGTCGCTGAGATTGCCGATCGCCTCCGCCGCGCGCTCGTACGCGCGGACCTTGAACACCTGCTCCCCCCTCACCATCAGCATCGCCGCAATCTCGGAGAAGACCCGGGCGACGTCAGTGTTTCTCATGGCTGGCACTCCTGGGCGCGGGCATTAGCCGAGTCGCACGCGCTCTCCTGCGGCGTCAGATGCCCAGCACGAGCCCAAGAGCTGCATCTACGCGCCGAAGATCATCATCCCCGAGCCGGCCCAGGCGGCTGAGAAGGCGCTCTTTGCTGATGGTCAGCATCTGCTCGCACTTGACGTATGAGACATCGCGGAGGCCGTTAGTCTCCGTGGGCGCCACGCGGACATGGAACGACAGCAAACGCGCCTTCCGGCTGACGGCGACAATGATCGTGTTTGGGTACGTGAGATGCCGGTTCGCTACGTCGGTCTGAACCACGACCGCGGGACGGCGCCCCGTCTGCTCTGACCCGCGCCCCGGAGACCAGTCCAGCCACCAGATATCACCGCGGAGAACGTTACGGTTCATCGCGAAGCACGACCTCTCTCTGCGCCTCGAATGCGTATTCGACGTCCACTTCGTCCTTGTCAAGCGCGGCCAGGGTAAAGTCGTCATACAGCGCCTTGTCGGCCTCATCCTTCAGCACAGCACGGAGGCTGTCTTGCACCAACTGGTTCAGGCTCACGCGCCTCCGCTTAGCCACCCTGCTGCCGGCCTCGTAGAGATCCATGGGAAGTCGCACGGTCATTGCTTTAGTTCTCGTTCTCGTCGCCATCTGACACCTCCAATGCCACCACTCTATGCTACCACATTCTGCACCGGAAAACGGTGCCCGTCAAGGCATGCAGACTGACGATTTCCGCAGCTACTACCTCCCCAGAAACTCCGCGCTCTTCAGCGGCCGCTCCAGCCGGTAGTCCACATACGCTCGCATCACCCGCTCCATTTCGTGCCCGACCGCCGCCGTCAGCCGCCGCTTCGCCAGCCCCTCCATCGGCAGCTCGATCATATCTCGCATCGCTCGCAGCACGCCAGTCGGGATGATCGCGACGCTCTGTGCTTGGCGACACCGATGGCAGAGAACGCCGCCCTCCTGCGCAGAAAACCCCACCTCGCCGCCCTCCACCTCCGCGCCGCAGGAGACGCAGGTGTGCATCTCCGGTCCGTAGCCAAGGTGCGTCAGCAGCTTCAGCTCGAAGATCCTTACCGCCGTCGCCGGATCGCTCCCCTCGTCCAGCGCGCGCAATGCCGCAACCAGCAGGTCGTAGATCGCTTCATCAGGCGCGCCTTCTTCAATGAGCACGTCCACGAGTTCGCAGAGATACGACGCGTGCGATAGGCGGCGGATATCGTGGCTCAGATGAGAGAACGCGTCCGCGAGTTGAACCTGAGTGATGACATCCAGCGAACGCCCGGCCGCGAGCAGGAACCGGCCGTGACAGAACAACTGGAGCGACCCCGCGAGTTTGCTGCGCGCCCGTCTCACGCCTCGCGCCACTCCGGAGAGCTTCCCCCGATCCTGCGTGAAGAGAACGACGACGCGGTCGGCTTCGCCGAGATTGCGCTGGCGGATGATGACCCCTGAGACGCGGTAGAGCCGGCTCCTGCCCATGTCGGTAGATCACCTTCGCTCGGGCGGGCGCCGGACCTGCCGGCACGCGTCTACCGCAGCATCTCCTCCGTCATCGCCCCCTGCGACTGATCGTAGGCTGCGACGATGCTGACACCGGTGCTGGTCCCGATGCGGCTGGCGCCGGCGTTGATGAGCGCCATCGCCTGCTCGATATTGCGTATCCCGCCGGAGGCTTTGATCCCGACCTCGCGGCCGACCACCTGGCGGATATGCTTCACGTCCTGCACCGTGACTCCCCGAGGGCCCTGCCCCGTGCAGGTCTTGACGAAATCCACCCGCGCGGCCTTCGCCAGCCGGCAGACTTTCGTCTGCTCCTCGCGCGTCGTCATCCCCACCTCGATGATCACCTTCGTGAGGATATCGTCGCCGTCTTCGGTAAGACCGGCGATCTTCGATACGGTGACGACTTCCTCGATGTCTCGCTGGACGGTCGTGTAGTCCTGCGACTTCAGGGCGCCGAGGTTGATCACCATGTCGAGTTCGGCCGCGCCGCTGCTGATCGCCTGCCGCGCCTCGTAGACCTTCACGGATGTCGCCACCATTCCCAGCGGGTACGCCACCACCGTGCCGACC